>JANPGW010000030.1:0-57358 GCA_031424115.1 Saprospiraceae bacterium
GCCCACAGTATGGGCGGTTTATTGACCCATAGTGCGTGCTATTATGCTCAGAAAAGCGAAATGCCATGGGCTCAGAAACTCAAGAACATATTTTTGTTGGCAACGCCTCATTTAGGGTCTTTTTTGGAAAGATTTGCCAACGTAACGACCAATATCCTTGAAAAAGTACCCAATTGGCATACCCGGATGGTGGGTAAAGCGCTCAATTTGCGCAGTGCTGGCATCAAAGATTTGCGGTTTGGCTACCTCACAGACGAAGACTGGGAAAATCAACATCCCGACAAACTCTTAAAAAACAATAAAACGCCCATTCAAAAACTGGAAGGCGTATCCTATTATGTGATTTCGGGCAGGCTGACCCAAGCCGAAAAACATTGGGTGAGTCTGCTTTTTGGGGATATTTTAGTCAGCACCAAAAGTGCGACGGCGCGTTCCAAAAATGCGGACGAATTCAATTTTTCACCCGAAAACCACTTTGAATTTGCCAAAACTAATCATTTCAGGCTCACAGCCTCAAAAGAGGCTTATGAAAAAATTAAAAGTTGGTTAGATAAATAATTTTAAACTTTTTTTTATGTTTACCTACTGAATCAATCAAAATCGTTCAAAAATGAAAAAAATAATTATTGCGTTTGTCTTAATAGTAAGTTGTTCAAATCTATTGTTATCTCAGGTAAAATTCAATTTTAAAGAGTGGGAAGATCCCTCAGTAACGCAGCTGGGACAAGAACCGCCACATACTTTTGCCATGTCGTATCCGAATGCAGAAGACGTTTTTGATAATGATTTTACAAAATCGCCCTATTTTCAATCCTTAAACGGTACTTGGAAGTTTTACTACGTCAACACACCCGAGGAACGTCCTCAAGATTTTTTTAAAGATGGTTTTAATGATTGGAATTGGAAAGAACTGACTGTACCATCCAATTGGGAATTAAAAGGCTTTGGTATCCCTATTTATACAAATGTTATATATCCATTCCCTGCCAATCCGCCCTTTATTGACCATGCTTACAATCCTGTTGGCTCGTATCGCCGTTCGTTTACTGTCCCTGATAATTGGACTGGTAAAGATGTGATTTTGCACTTTGGTTCTATTTCGGGTTGTGCTTACGTGTGGGTGAATGGTCAAGCTGTGGGGCTTTCAAAAGTGGCGAAATCACCAGCCGAGTTCAATATCACTAAGTTTTTAAAAAAAGGCAGCAATAGCCTTGCCGTACAAGTATATCGCTGGCATGACGGTTCTTACCTCGAAGACCAAGACATGTGGCGCATTTCGGGCATCGAACGGAATGTCTTTTTAACCGCAAAATCGGCTACTCATGTCGCTGATTATTGGGTAAAAGCAGGTTTGGATGATAATTATAAGGATGGGATACTTTCCGCAACTATTGACATTAAAAATCCAATGTCAAATGGTATTGTGGAATTGTCCATTTTTGATAAAAATAAAAATAAAATTTTCACCCAAACAAGACCCCTCAGTACAAAAGTACAAATTGAGGGTAAAGTCCTTTCACCAGCTCAATGGAGTGCTGAAATGCCTAATTTATACACGGCTATCATTAGTTTAAAGAATGAAAAAGGGCAAATTATTGAAGCTACAGGCTCTAAAATTGGCTTTAGACGCAGTGAAATAAAGGGTAAAAATTTCCTAATCAATGGTCAAAGAGTACTGGTAAAAGGTGTGAATCGACATGAACACGACCCCGATAAAGGTAAAATTATCAGTCGTGAAATGATGATAAAAGATATTGTTTTAATGAAACAATTCAATATCAATACTTGCCGCTCTTCGCATTATCCCAACGACCCCGTTTGGTTGGCACTTTGCGATGAATACGGGATGTATGTGGTGGACGAAGCGAATATTGAATCGCATGGCATGGGCGCTGAAATGCAGTCAATGCCCGCCGACAAATCCCGTCACCCCGCTTACGACCCACAATGGAAATCGGCACATAAAGACCGCACTCAACGCCTGATTGAGCGCGATAAAAACCATGCTTGCGTAGTGGTTTGGTCACTTGGCAATGAGTGTGGCAACGGGCCTGTTTTTTATGAAAACTACGATTGGATTAAAAAAAGAGACAATTCACGCCCCATTATGAGTGAACAGGCGGGTGAAAATACGAATACAGATATTGTCTGCCCTATGTATCCTGCCATTGCTAATATGAAAAGTTATGCGGCGGATAAATCAAAAACACGCCCTTATATCATGTGCGAATATTCGCACGCGATGGGTAATTCTAACGGCAATTTTAAGGAATATTGGGATATTATGCGGGCTTCCGATAATATGCAAGGCGGCTGCATTTGGGATTGGGTGGATCAAGGTATTCGCACTCAAACCGCTGATGGACGCAGTTACTTCGGTTACGGAGGCGATTTTGGCAGCCAAGATAGATATACTGATTATAATTTCGTTTGTAATGGCTTAGTTGATGCTGACCGCAATCCACATCCGGGGATTTATGAAGTTAAAAAAATCTATCAAAATATAGTCATTTCAAGTGATAATGGTTACGGTAAAATAAAGGTGAAAAATGAGTTTTCGTTCACGAATCTCAAAGATTTTGATTTCCGTTGGGAAATATTGAACAACGGTTCAAAAATGCAAGAAGGCAATTTTACGGTTGAAGCCAATCCGGGAGAAACGAAGAGCGTAGCACTCAATATTCCTATGTACAAGGTGGCAGCTGGCTCTGAAATACTGCTTAATGTTTATGCTTATCAGCGCACAGCTTCGATTTCAATACCCGCTGGACATGAATTGGCAAGGGAACAAATCGCCTTGAGTGGTGCTTATTTTGATGCAAAACAAGCCAATAATGGCGATTTAAAGATTGAAAAAAGCAATAACAGCCTTAAATTCAACTCTGGCGACATCAGCGGTGAAATAAGTTTATCGGGTGGTAATATCAGCCAATTGGCATTTAAGGGTAAAAGTGTGGTGGGAGGCTTTTTTCCTGAGCCTTACTTCTGGCGTGCCCCAACGGACAATGATTATGGCAATGATTTCGCTAATTATGCCCGCGTATGGACATCTGCTCATTCTCGTCGAATTGTGAAAAGTGTAGTCGTTGGGGATAAAAATACTGAGGGGGTGCCCATCACAGTGGTGTATCGCATTCCTGATGTTCGAGCAGATTATACCTTAAATTATTTGATTAAAAATGACGGTGCGCTTCAAATGAATGCCACGTTGGAATTACCTGCTGACAGTGAAGCACCTGAATTGCCTCGAATGGGCATGCGGTTCAGTTTGCCCTCCACTTTTAACCAAGTACAATGGTACGGACGCGGTCCTTTTGAAAACTATTCGGATAGAAATTTAGCCGCTCAATTGGGCATTTACAACGACCATACTGATAATGGTTGGTCACGCAATTATGTCCGCCCGCAGGAAAGTGGCTATAAAACGGATATTCGTTGGGTAAAACTCACGGATACTGAGGGGGTAGGCATCAGTATAGAAGGAACGCAAGCGTTGTGTTTTAGCGCCATGTCGCAACTCACTGAAGATTTTGACGAAGGCACAACAAAGAAAAACCGCCACGTAACGGATATCGTAAAACGCCCCTTTGTTACCCTTCACGTTGATTTGGCACAACGTGGGGTCGGGGGAGATAACTCATGGGGTGCTGAAACACACTCAGAATATCGTTTAACTGCGAAGAAGTATTCGTATGGTTTTACCGTTCGCCCCATTGGTGCGCCTTTGAAAAGTGAGCCTGAAACAAAATAACGAATATTATTATACAGGAGTGAAAACAAGTCTTCACACAGTTGATAATAAATATCTAAACTGAAAAATCATGTTTAAAAAAATCATACTATTTGCTATTTTATGGGTCAAAACATTTACAATTCTTTCAGCTCAACCTGTTGAACGCTTTGTAAAAGTGGTAGTTGCGGCTGACCATCCTGATTGGACTTATAAAATTGGTGAAACGGTACGGTTCACTATTTCCGTTTTTAAAAATGGCAACTTGGTGAATAATGCTCGGATTCGCTATGAAATTGGGCTCGAAAAGCAAGAGCCAACCAAAAAGGATTCGGCTAACGTGGCCAGTGGCTTCCAAATTGTAGATGGCGGAACATTGAACACTGCCGGTTTTTTACGTTGCGTTGCCATTGCAGAAGTAGAAGGTAAAGAATATCGCAACCTTGCAACGGCTGCTTTTGACCCCCTCAGTATCAACCCTACGGTAGATAATCCCACCGACTTTGACGCTTTTTGGCAGGAGGCTACAACTGAACTTGCAAAGATTCCATTGGATGCTAAAATGACTTTAATGCCTGAACGGTGTACAGAAAAAACGAACGTTTACCATGTCAATATCCAAAATTTTAGATTAGGCGCAAGACTATATGGCATTTTGTGTGTTCCCAAAAAAGAAGGCAAATATCCGGCGATATTACACGTGCCAGGCGCGGGGGTGCGCCCGTATGCAGGCGATATCATCAATGCTGAAAAAGGGATTATTACGCTGCAAATCGGTATTCATGGTATCCCTGTAAATATGGAACCTTCTTTTTATACCGATTTAGGCGCGGGCATATTAAATGGCTATCCTAACTATAATTTAGACAATAAAAATCGCTTTTTTTACAAGCGCGTTTATATGGGCTGCGTGAGAGCCAATGATTTTATCACAAGTTTGCCACAGTATGACGGTTCTAATCTTGCCGTTACGGGCGGTAGTCAGGGCGGGGCATTATCAATTATTACCGCTGCTTTGGATAATCGAGTCAAATGGTTGGGTGCATTTTACCCTGCTTTGTCTGATGTAACCGGTTATTTAAAAGGAAGAGCAGGCGGCTGGCCCCATTATTTTGATAAAACCAATCGTGTTTTTAACGAAACAAAAGAAAAATTGGCAACAGTAGGTTATTATGACGTAGTCAATTTCGCGCGGCGGGTAAAAATCCCCGGTATGTATTCATGGGGTTTTAATGATGAAACATGCCCGCCAACGTCTATGTATGCCGCCTACAATGTCATCTCCGCGCCCAAAGAATTGTTTTTAGCCCTTGACACAGGGCATTGGACATACCCTGAACAAAATGAAAAAATGACCGGATGGTTGGTTGAAAAATTGAGGGGTAAATAAGCAGATATTACCTCATTTCTTTAAAAGATACGTTACGAACTATTATATTTGTTTTTTAATAAAAATAGAAATATGGAAAGACGCAAAGCAATTAAAGGTATAGCCCTTTCTTTGGGTAGTTTAGTGAGTTTGCCCGCGTGGGCTTCGAGTTGGAATGCGTCCTCAGTGGGCACTTCATTGTCCTCGACACTGGGTGGCGAAGCACTTTTATTGGAATTAGTAGATACTATTATTCCTACCACTGATACTTTGGGTGCAAAAGGTTTAGGTGTGCATCAGTTTATTCAAAAAATGCTGACAGACTGTTATGAAAAAAAAGCACAAGACAATTTTGAGCAAAAATTAGCCGAAATTGACCCCCTCAGTATAAAGACCTTTGGAAAGCCTTTTGCGGAAGGCGATGTCACACAACGCCTCAATTTGTTGCAATCATTATCGCAATCTACCGACAAAGATACCAAAGATTTTTATCGTATGCTGCGCGGCTTGACGATTCAGGGTTATATCAGCTCGGAGTATTATATGACCAAATTCACGGACTATGAAATGGCGCCGGCGCGCTTTTATGGCTGTGTTCCTATAAAAAAATAAAGAGTGTTTAGTGTATGGTGTTTAGTTTGTAGGGACACTAAACACTAAACACGACATACTAAAAACTTAAAAAAAATGGATAGTATAAAAAAGCGGACTTACGACGCTATCGTCATCGGGTCGGGCATAAGCGGCGGTTGGGCTGCTAAGGAATTAACGGAAAAAAAATTGAAAACTTTGGTTTTGGAACGGGGAAAAGATGTCAAACACATCATTGATTATCCGACCACCATGAAAGAACCGTGGGAGTTTGAGCACCGAGGGCAAATGCCGCTTGAAGTGCAAAAAGCCAATCCAATTGCCAGCAGATGTTATATTTTTAAAGAAGATGCAGCTCATTTTGTGGTAAAAGACAATGAGCATCCATATATACAAGACAAGCCTTTTGACTGGATTCGAGGCTACCAAACGGGGGGTAAATCCTTGCTATGGGCGCGCCAAACCCAACGCTGGAGTTCTTTTGATTTTGAGGGTCCCGCGCGCGATGGCTTTGCTGTTGAGTGGCCCATTAGTTATGATGAAATTGCTCCGTGGTACAGCCATGTTGAACGCTTTGCGGGTATTTCAGGTAATAAAGATGGGTTGCCACAATTACCTGATGGTGAGTTCTTACCGCCGCACGAAATGACCTGCGTTGAAAAATATTTTAAAGAGCAAATGGCTAAGGCATATAAAGATCGCCCGGTTATCATTGGACGTTGTGCGCATATCACCAAGCCCGAACCTATTCATTTGCAACAAGGCAGGTCGCAATGTTTGAATCGTAGCCTTTGTCAGCGAGGTTGTCCTTATGGAGGCTATTTCAGCAGCAATGCTTCTACTTTACCATGGGCTGCTAAAACGGGAAAAATGACCTTGCGCCCTAATTCGGTGGTGCATTCCATTATTTACGATGATAAAAAGCAAAAAGCGACAGGCGTGCGGGTTTTTGACTCCGAGACTAAGGAAATGATTGAGTTTTACGCTAAAATCATCTTCGTAAATGCGGCTGCTTTTAATACCAATCTGATTTTATTAAATTCTACTTCTAACCGTTTTCCGAATGGCTTGGGTAACGATAATGGTTTGATGGGCAAATACGTGGCTTTTCACAATTATCGGGCAAGAGTCAATGGCGAATCTGAAGGCTTTTTGGATTCTACTACTGAGGGGATACGCCCGAACAGCAGTTATATACCTCGTTTCAGAAATGTCTTGAAACAGGAAACGGACTTTTTACGCGGTTATGCAGCGGGATTCGGGGCGAGCAGATACAGAACAAACGATAAAGAGGCGATTGGATTGGATTTAAAAAGCAGTTTGGAAGCCAATAACAAATGGCAAAATTGGAACGTTGGCTCGCACATGATGGGTGAAACAATTCCGAAAGAAAGCAATTATGTGGCGCTGGATAAAACGCAATTAGATCCTTTTGGCATGCCTAAATTGAAAATCTCCATTGATTATGATGATAATGATGAAAAAATGGTGAAAGATTATTTGGAGCAAATGACCGAAATGTTTACGGTGGCAGGTTTTACTAATATCAAAACCTACGACTCGCACCAAGCGCCAGGCTTAGATATTCACGAAATGGGCGGTGTGAGAATGGGTAAAGACCCTAAAACCTCTTTGCTCAATGGATGGAATCAGCTTCACGCTTGTAAAAATGTCTTCGTTACAGACGGGTCGAGCATGACGTCAACTTCTACTCAAAATCCATCTTTGACCTACATGGCATTTACGGCACGAGCGGTTGACAATGCGGTGAAAGAATTGAAAAAAAGAAATTTATAAAGCGCTTTAAATATGCTCTATCAAGATATATTAGTTGAAAAACATCATGCTATCACCATTATTGCCCTCAATCGCCCGGCGGCATTGAATGCTCTTAGTCCTAATTTGATAAGGGAACTTAAAGCGGCTCTTGAATCTGTTGTGGAAGATGCCGCCTGTAAAGTTCTGATTGTAAAAGGTTCCGGAAGAGCCTTTTCGGCGGGCGTAGATTTGAAAGCCATGAATGAGTCGCTCGTGGGTGGGCAATTCACAGCTGACGATATTTTACAAGATGGCAATCACATTGCCAAACTTCTGCGCAATATGCCCCAACCAGCAATTGCTTTGGTTCATGGGCATTGTTATACGGGTGCTACTGAGCTGATGATGTTTTTTGATATAATAATTGCGGCAGAAGACGCAAAAATCGGCGATACGCACGCCAAATGGGGCATCTTACCCAAATGGGGCATGTCGCAAAGATTGCCGCGATTAGTGGGAGTATTAAAAGCTAAAGAAATGTCTTTTACCTGTAAGCCCATTTCAGGCAAAGAAGCTGAAAGAATTGGGTTGGTCAATAAAGCGGTGCCGCTTGACGAGTTAGAACAAGCCGGTTTTGAGATGGCAAATGATATTCTACAAAACTCTGCGCAAACCATTGCGGCTTTCAAACACCTTTATAATGAAGGGATGGAAACAACTTTAGGCGAAGGTTTAGACATTGAAAGTCTCTTCATTACGGACATCACAGATAGAACTGAATTTTTGCGCGGTTTTGAAAAAAATAAGTGATATTTTAATATGAAAATACTACGACAAGCCCATGAAAATCGGCAAAGAATAGCTATTATTTCTAATAACCAACAGTACACTTATGCTCAATTATTAACGGAATCTCAGGTTTTTGCTCATTTTTTACTCAACCATCAAGTTGACCTCAATGAAACCCGAGTGGCTTTTATGGTCACGCCCGGCTTCGATTATGTGCGCGTGCAATGGGGTATTTGGCAAGCTGGCGGGATTATAGTACCGTTATGTTTAACATATCCGTTACCTTCTTTGCGCTACACGATTGAAAACGCTGATGCTGACATACTCGTCGTTTCGCCTGAATATGCAGACTTGCTTCAACCCTTGGCAACCGAGCGTAAGATGCGGCTTATTGTTTTAGGTAAAGAGAATTTGGGTTTACAAAACCCAAAATCTAAAATCCCAAATCCGAAAAATACTGACCTGTCCCGACTTCTCGGTGAGAGGGTGGTTTTACCAGAACTAAATGACGACCGCCGTGCCATGATACTTTACACCAGCGGCACGACCAATTTACCGAAAGGCGTTGTTACGACGCATGGTAATCTCAATGCTCAAATTTCAACCCTTATCGAGGCTTGGGAATGGTCAGAAAAAGACCACACCATCTGCATTTTGCCTTTGCACCATGTTCATGGAATTGTCAATATTGTAAGTTGTGCCTTATGGGCGGGGGCATGTTGCGAGTTTTTAACCCATTTTTCAGCCGAAGGTATTTTTAATGCTTTTAAAAAAGGGCAAATCAATGTTTTCATGGCTGTTCCGACTATTTATTTCAAACTGATTGCTCATTGGGAAAGTTTGCCGGGTGACGAGCAAAAAGAGTTGACCGAGAGGATGTCTAAATTCCGGTTCATGGTTTCGGGGTCGGCGGCTTTACCTGTTTCAGTGATGGAAAAATGGGAGAAAATCAGCCATCATACCCTCTTGGAACGCTATGGTATGACGGAAATAGGTATGGGTCTGAGCAATCCCTACCGTGGACAACGATACTCAGGGCATGTGGGTTTTCCTTTGCCCGGCGTACAGGTGCGTTTAGCAGATGATGAAGACAACGAAATTGCTTCCACAGAAATTGGTGAAATTCAAGTAAAAGGGGCTAACGTTTTTAAAGAATATTGGCGCAAACCTGAAGCCACAGCTGAGTCTTTCACAAAAGACGGTTGGTTTAAAACGGGCGATATTGCTACTGTGGACAAGGTCAAGGGCTATCGTATTCTCGGGAGAAATTCCGTAGATATTATCAAGTCGGGGGGCTATAAAATTTCCGCTTTGGAGATTGAAGAAGTCCTTCGCACGCACCCCTCAGTATCCGATTGTTGCGTCGTTGGGATAGATGATGACGAATGGGGTGAATTGGTAGTGGCGGTCATAGTCCCTCAGAATAATCTTATTGACCTTGCGGATCTCAACGCTTGGATGCGTACACAAATGCCCGCCTACAAAACACCTCGACAATACAAATTAATTGCAGATTTACCCCGTAATGCCATGGGGAAAGTCACTAAAAACGATGTTAAAAAATCTTTATTTAATTAGTTTTAGTTTATAGTCGTGGTTTTTCGAACCATTCTGCACACTATAAACTACACACTATAAACCAAAAAATAATGTTAGTAAGAGGCGTTGCATTATTAGCGGGTTGTTTCATTATTGGACAATTAATAGGTGAAACTTTGGGCAAATGGCTGCATATTGATGCCAATGTCGGTGGTGTAGGTTTTGCTATGATATTGCTGATTTTATCGCAAAATGAATTACAAAAACGGGGGCTTTTCAGTAAGGAAATGGAAGATGGGGTCATGTTTTGGAGTAAAATGTATATTCCTATCATCGTTGCCATGTCTGCAATTCAGAATGTTAGAGTCGCTTTGTCGAGCGGAATGGTGGCTTTATTGGCGGGAATTGTCCCTATTATCGTCTGTCTGGCTACCATGCCATTTATTTCTAAATTGATTAAGCACGAACAATAAATCATGGATTATATAACTACTGTATTGATTAAGAATGGTTTAGTCGTGGCTTTTTTAGTGACGGGAATTGTGATGTATTTATCTGAAACGATTTCAATAAAATTATTGAATAAAAAAATACCCGGTTCGGCGATAGCTATTATTTCGGGACTTATCATGGCTTATATCGGCGGCGTTAGTACGGGGGGAAACAAGGGTATCGCTGACATCAAGCAATTATCGGGTTTTGAACTCATGGGTGGTGCTATGCTCAGAGATTTTGCCATTGTTTCTACTGCAATGGGTGCCAGCTTTGCTATTATTAAAAAAACGGGTTTAGCGGGTGTTGTGTCACTTTTTGTCGGTGTCATTTTGTCATTTTTTACCGGAGCCGCTATTGCCGTGGGATTTGGTTATCGAGATGCGGCAAGCATTACGACTATTGGCGCCGGAGCGTGTACTTTCGTAGTTGGTCCGGTAACGGGTACGGCAGTGGGAGCAACTTCTGATGTTGTAGCCATCAGCATTGCTGCGGGGGTTGTGAAATCTATTTTAGTCACCATCGGTACACCTTTTATAGCGCGTTTTATAGGTTTGAACAATCCACAGTCTGCCATGATTTATGGTGGCTTGATGGGCACTACCAGTGGAACAGCGGCGGGGTTAGCTGCTACCGACCCTAAATTGGTTCCTTATGGAGCTATGACAGCGACATTCTATACCGGTCTGGGTTGTTTGTTATGCCCTTCAGTTTTATATGTTTTCGTAAAAATATTTTTTGGATAAAATAACAAGAGATGACATCTTCTTCTCAAAAATGTTAAAATAGTATCACTATTTGCCCAAATAGTAGCAAATGTGTTTGCAAATAAGCCCTATTTTTACGAACATTTTGTAAAAACCAAATTAAAATAATGACAACAAGAAGAGACTTTATTAAAAATACGGCGATTGCTGGAGCTGGTATTCTTACCGTACCAAATTTCCAAATATTCAAGGGTTCGCCCAATGAAAAAGTAATTATTGGCTCAATGGGGTCAAATAGTCGAGGATTTTTCCTTGCGAAAATGTATGCACAACTGCCGAATGTGGAAGTCGGCTACGTTTGCGATGTGGACAGTAAAGTAGTTGAAAAAACCAGTGCTGAAATCGAAAAATTGACGGGCAAAAGACCCAAAGGCTACACCGATGTCCGCAAAATGTTGGAAGAAAAAGACATGGACGCACTCGTCATCGCTGCACCAGATCATTGGCACGCACCCGCCGCTTTGATGGCCGTGAAAGCAGGCAAGCATGCTTACGTCGAAAAACCCTGTTCCCACAATCCTAACGAGGGGGAAATATTGGTACAAGCGGCAAAAAAGTACAATAAATTGATACAAATGGGCAGCCAAAGGCGCTCATTCCCCAAAGTGATGCAAGCTATGAAAGAGTTGCATGAGGGCATTATCGGCAATGTATATTACGCCAAAGGTTGGTATGCCAATGCCCGTAAAACCATCGGCGTAGGTAAAAAAGTGGCTGTACCGGATTACCTTAATTTTGAGTTATGGCAGGGACCCGCCCCGCGCCGAGATTATAAAGACAATTTGGTGCATTACAATTGGCATTGGTTCTGGAATTGGGGCACAGGCGAAGCTCTCAATAATGGTACGCACGAATTAGATGTCATCCGCTGGGGGATGGGGGTTGATTATCCGACAAAAGTGACCTCTATCGGAGGGCGATATGCCTATAAAGATGATTGGGAAACACCCGATACGCAAACCATTTCGTACGAATTTGGGGGTAATAAATTAGCGCTTTGGGAAGGCAGAAGCTGTAATGGTTTCAATAGTGAAGGTGCCGGTAGAGGGGTGATTTTTTATGGCGAAAAAGGCACGATGTCAGTTCCTGGTGGCGATGATTATAAGGTGTATGACTTGGATAATAAACTTATCAAAGACGTTAAAACAGATTTGCAAGAAGCAACCCGCACCAATACGATGGGTATGGGTGAAAAATTAGACAGCATCATTTTAGAAAATTTTGTAGAATCTATTAGGGGTAAGACTCAACAAACTGCGCCTATTACCGAGGGTCAGAAATCGACATTGTTGCCACAATTGGGCAATATTTCACAGCGAGTCGGTAGAAGCCTGATCTGCAATCCCCTTAATGGACATATTTTAAATGATAAAGAAGCCATGAAATTGTGGTCGAGAGAATATGCTAAAGGTTGGGAAATGAAATTGTAATTTTCACCGTATGAACATTAAAAATATAATGAAAAATATATTAATTGTAGCCTTTGGCTTCCTCTTTTTAACCAATGTTTCAGCTCAATCTAAAACCAAACAGAGCATGGCTGCGCTGATTGATGAGCAAATGCGTTTCGCCAGCCAGCAATATAAAGTATTAGCCAAAAATGTTCCAGCCGATAGAATGCCCAAGTCTTTAAAAGACGGAAAGGTGGAAACGAGCGATACAAAATGGTGGTGCAGTGGATTCTTCCCGGGCTCACTTTTATACATTTATGAATATACCAACGATGCAGAAATAAAAGCCGAAGCACAACGGCGGTTGGATATTCTGGAAAAAGAAAAACACTACACCGGCAACCATGATTTGGGTTTTATGATGTATTGTAGTTTTGGCAATGCTTATCGGTTATTCAATAGACCCGAAGATAAACGGACGATAGATACCGCGGCTATGTCTTTATCGACACGTTATCGCCCGTCTATCAAGGTGATTCAGTCTTGGAATTCAAGCGCAAAATTCAAATGCCCCATCATCATTGATAATATGATGAATCTTGAATTATTGTGTTGGGTAACGGATAATGGCGGCGATGCAAAATTTAAAGACATTGCCATTACACACGCCAATACGACCATGGCAACGCATTTTAGACCCGATTATAGTTCGTATCACGTATTGGATTATAATTTAGAAACGGGTAAATTGGAACGTAGGATGACGCATCAAGGCTATGCCGATGAATCGGCTTGGGCGCGTGGGCAGGCGTGGGGTTTGTATGGTTATATCACGATGTATCGGTTTACAAAAGATCTTAAATACCTTGATTTATCAAAAAAAATAGCTGCTTTTTTATTGAATCACCCCAATAAAACGGCTGATTTAATACCATATTGGGACTATAATGCGCCCAATATTCCAAAAGCCTTGCGTGATGCTTCGGCAGGGGCAATTATGGCTTCGGCATTGTTGGAATTAGGTCAATATTCTGCTGATAGTGAAAGAACGAAATATGTCAATGCTTCAGAAAAAATGTTACAGGCTCTTGCTTCGAGTGCTTATCGCGCCAAATTAGGTCAAAACGGAGGGTTTTTATTAATGCACAGTGTCGGGCATTTTTCGAGCAATTCAGAAATAGATGTGCCGTTGACGTATGCGGATTATTATTTTTTAGAAGCCTTGCATCGGTATAAAAATTGGTATTTGAAAAAAGAGTAGTGCATCATTTCATATAGTCCTCTTTCAAAATCTTCCTCAAATACCGAATCAAATCCTCCGCATTTTCTTTACTGAAACACATCGGCGGCTTAATTTTTATCACATTATTTTGAGGGCCATCCACACTAATGAGTATGCCATGAGTTTTCATGCGATTAGCGAGATAAGCGGTTTTGTCCGTTGCTGGAATTTTACCCGCTTCGACCAATTCAAAACCTAAGAAGAAACCTTCACCCCGCACATCACCGATGATGGGAAACTCAGTTTGCAGTGCTCTCAATTCTGCTTTTAAAAATTCGCCAATTGCGAGCGCATTTTCCTGTAATTTTTCTTTTTTTATCACTTTTAAAACCTCTAAACCAATTGCCGCCGAAACTGGGTTGCCCCCAAACGTATTGAAATATTCCATCCCATTCGCAAATGCCAAGGCTACGGCTTCTGTACAAGCGACCGCCGCCAAAGGATGCCCATTGCCAATCGGTTTACCCATCGTTACGATGTCGGGCACTACATCTTGGAGTTCAAATCCCCAAAACTTTTTACCGACTCTGCCAAATCCCACTTGCACTTCATCGGCAATGCACACGCCACCCGCTTTGCGGACGGAGGCATAAGCCAATTTTAAATAATTATCGGGCAAGTCAATTTGACCGCCACAACTGACGATACTTTCGGCTAAAAACGCCGCGACCCCACGACCTTTTGACTGAATTTCAGCAATTGCTTCGTCCACATGAGCAGCGTATAATGCACCCGTTTCACTCAATTTTCCTTGATATTTACCCCTAAAACTATCGGGTAGCGGGACAATATGCGTGTTATCGGGCTTTCCTTTGCCACCTTTCCCATCAAACTTGTAGGAACTGACCGCAATACAGCCGCTTGTATTGCCATGATAACCAATTTCAAGGGCGATTATATCCTTCTGATTTGTAGCAGCTTGCGCCATCCGCAGAGCCAATTCATTGGCTTCACTACCCGAATTGACAAAATGAATAACGGACAATTCTGGTGGCAAAGTGGCGCACAATTCTCTGGCAAAATCGAGAATATTATCGTGTAAATAGCGGGTATTAGTGTTTAAAACCGCCATTTGTTGTTGTCCCGCCTTTACTACTGAGGGATGTTCGTGCCCTGCGTGAGCGACGTTATTGACGGTATCTAAATAGCGGCGACCAGTGTCATCAATTAAATATTGACGCTCCCCCCTCAGTATTTTCAATGGTTCTTTGTATGAAATGCTCAGACTTTTACCCAAGTGTTTTTTTCTAAAAGCAAGCAACTCTTGATGACTTGGAGTGTTAAGCGGTTCGAGTTTTTTATTTTTAAAAAGCACATTAGGGTCGGGTGAAATGGAGGACCAAACATCTAATTTACTGGGAATGGCAACGCCTGGAAAGTCATTTTTAAAGCCCAATAAATCCAACATAATTTGAAAATGCAGGTGCGGTGTCCAGTTGCCGTTTTCAGAAGAGTCGCCCAAATTTGCAATTTTTTCACCTTTATTGATGGTATCCCCAATTTTGACTTTTTTAATGCTTTTTTTACTTAAATGCCCATAAAGGGTGTAAAAAGTGAGCGTTTTACCTTTCCCGACTGTATCGGGATGTCCCATTTTATGCTTTAGGATTATCACACCGCCGTAATCTTTATCGCTATTATTGAAAGCACAACCGACTATTTTTCCGTCCAAAAGGGCATGAACAGGCGTCCCCTCTTTTAACCAAAAATCAATGCCTATGTGGACGGTTCTATATTCCGACCCATTATTGCCTTCAATTTCAAAAGCTTTAGTGGCATACAACGGACGGGGTTCTAAATAACCACCTGCGATGAGTTGTTTCTTGTTTTCAGCCTGTAATTGATTGATTTTAGCAGTGAAAATATCCGTGTTTTTATATTCCGAATAATTGCCCAGAAACATGCTGCCAATGCTCAAATCCAATCTAAAAACATTAGGGAATGAAATAGTTGGGAATATATTTTTTAATTTAAAGTTCTGTTTAGCTGCCCAATTTTCAAAGGCTTTTTGATGCGGCACTGGCGTCATGCCACACGCTGAACGGAAAGAAAAGTGCGCATACTGAGGGGGGATGTTTTTCCATTTAAAAAGCAATTCCCAGGCGGGTTTCTCACTGATTAAAAGGTATTCATTATTGGGTTCTTTGATTTTATTGATTGCCGATTTCGTCACGCTGATGACCAAGCGCATGGCAGTCAACGTGTACAACATCTCCAATTCCTTTTCAAGTAAAGGGAATTTTTGATGATAACCAGCCACCAATGACAACGCCGCAGCCAAAGGGTCGGGATGTTCCATAATCGCGTACGCCAAAGTCACCGCCAAATCATTTATCGTTTGGGTGTAAACCGCATCACCGTAATCAATCACCGCCAATACTGAGGGGGTAACTAAATCAGCACTCACCACGATATTATTATCATTCGCATCGTTGTGAATGACTGATTTACGCAAGTCTTTATAGTCCTTTTTAAAACTTTCAAACTGATTGGTAAAAAAGGTCAAACACGCCTTTTTTTCAGCATCAAATAAATTTAAATATTGATATGTCCAAGCTACTTGCGCAATATCCCAATCGAACGGGCGAGTAGCTGCTGGATGATTAAAATCGCATAAAATTTGCGTGATTTCACCGCATTTTATCCCTAAACTATGCCTTAAATCATCTAATTGCGGATTCACAGATGACCATAAACGCCCCTCTGTCCAATTCAATAAGCGCACTTTACGCGCCTGATTGAACTCGTCAACGATGCAAGTGTCATTTTCACCATCTTTCGTTTTAATGATTTTAGGGAAAGGAAAATCAGGTGATTTACTATCAATATGCAGCAAAAGCTTTTGCTGAAAATCAAAATACCCAGCGTCAGTATCAGGACGACTGAATTTTAAAATGTATTTTTCACTGCTTTTTGTCTTGATTTTAAAATTAAAATCCAGCTCACCGGTTTGCTTTTTCGCAGTTCCTTTGATACCATATAATTGTTCGCATAACTTTTCAGCTTGCTTTTCTGAGATAAATAAGGCTTCGTAATCAATCTTTTGAATCATACAATTTGAATTTGATATTGAAATCCAAAAATAGAGATTAACTTTTCATTTCAAAACTTTTCTTTTTAAGTTTGTGACAAACAGATAAAAATATGAAAAATCTATTTTCGATAAGGCTTTTTATTTTCTTAATACCCATCAGTATTTTCACATTTAGTGGTAGTATTTTAGCTCAAAAACCTCTTTTCGACGTGCTCATTCGCAACGGTAAAGTGATAGATGGCTCCGGTAATCCTTGGTTTCGGGCAGATATTGGCGTTTTAAACGGTAAAATTACGGCTATTGGGCAATTAGATTCGACACAAGCGAAGCGCACCATTGATGCCACAGGCTTAGTGATTTCTCCCGGTTTTATTGATGTGCATACACACGTGGAAAGCGGTATTAAGCGGGTGCCGACAGCCGATAATTATATTTTAGACGGTGTTACATCCATCATTACGGGCAATTGTGGTGGTTCAGAGGATAATTTGACTATTTTTTATCAAAATTTGATAAAAATGGGTATATCTCTGAATATCGGTTCTTTCATCGGCCATAACAACGTCCGCCGTCAAGTGATGAACAAAGCGAATCGCGACCCAACGCCAAAGGAACAAGCTGATATGGAAAAATTGGTTGAAAAAGCCATGAAACAGGGCGCAGTGGGCTTGTCAACGGGCTTGATTTATATTCCGGGTACGTATTCCAAAACGCCAGAAGTGGTGGGTTTGGCAAAAGTGGCGGCGCGTTATGGCGGCGTTTATACCTCACACATCCGAAATGAAGGGGAAACGGTTATTAGTGCTATTTCAGAAGCCATCAATATTGGACGAGAGGCTCGAATTCCCGTTGAAATTTCCCATTTTAAAATAGCTTTCAAACCACTTTGGGGTAAAAGTACGGAAACTGTAGCAATGGTTGAAAAAGCACGCCAAGAGGGCATTGATATTAATATTGACCAATATCCTTACGCGGCGAGCAGTACGAATATGGGTACTTTGCTGCCCGCTTGGGCTTTAGCGGATGGAGATTCTGCCATGTTGGCGCGTTTTACCGATACTTCAATACATGCCAAAATTAAAGCCGAAATGATAGTAAATTTAACAAAAGACCTGCGAAAGAACTGGGATTATGCCGTAGTGGCACATTCAAAAGCGGACTCGACATTGGATGGAAAAACCATTTCAGACATCAATATACTGAGGGGTCGGAAACCGATAGCCCAAGATGAAGTAGAAACCATTTTTGAACTCATGGCGAAAGGTGGAGGGCAAATGATTTACCACAAAATGAGCGAAGAGGATATCGATATTATCTTAAAATACCCGAATACGATGATTGCCAGCGATGGTGGCGTGGAAGTCTATGGATTTGGCGTGACACACCCACGCTCGTATGGCACGAATGCTCGGGTTTTGGGTCGTTACGTGCGTGAACGCAAGACCTTGACGCTTGAAGATGCGGTTCGACGCATGACTTCTCTCCCTGCGCAGCGATTTAGAATTGATGATAGGGGTTTATTGCGCGTGGGTTATGCGGCGGATATTCTCGTTTTTGATGAAAAAATAGTGAGTGACAAAGCTACCTATGAGCGGCCGCATGCTTATTCAGTTGGTTTTAAATATGTATTGGTCAATGGAAAATTGACAGTTGAAAACGGTAAACACAATGGCGTAAAAGCTGGGCAAATTATCTATGGGAAAGGGTATAAAAGATGAATACCCTCAATAAATCTCCTATTATCATTTATTTAAAACCTGAAATGCATTGTAAACTGCTTGATGCAAAATATTGGCATGGTTTGTTTTTGAAAAATACTCAAAATAGGTTTGAATGTGGGTATTGGGAATAGCTTTTAGCTTTTGAGAGAGCTTTTTGGCATCATTTACCATTATTTTACCCTCTTTTCCAACACCTACATATATTTTCGTTTGTTGATTGAAATGAGGCTGAGATATGGCTGTTGGAGACGCTAATAAAGATTCATTATCCCACCAAAGACTGGGGCTAATGATAATGTAGGTATTAAACAGTGTCGGTTTTTTAAATAAAATTTCAGTCGCTAAAAGCCCACCCAATGATTGACCGATGATGGTTTTTGACGCACTGGTTTTGTAGGTTGTATTGATAAAAGGCTGTAATTCTTTTTCAATAAAAGCCATAAATCTTTCAGATTTGCCTGTCGTGGGAAAGTCATTTTTATCTTTTTCAATGGTAGTAGGAAATGTAAAATCCCGTTTTCTATCCACATTGGCAATGCCTACGACGATAGAAGGGGGTAGCGTATTAATCCAAGGAAAATTGAAAAACTGCACTAATCCTACGATATGGATATAATCTTCATCCGCTGAGCCATCCAAGAGATAAATGACCGGATAGGTCGAATCAGGCGAAAAACCCTGTGGTAAGTAAATATTTAATATTCTTTTTTCTGCAAGTTCGCTGGACTGAATAGTAATTGTACTTCCCAAGGCAAACGGCTTTGTTTCGATGGCTTGAGCTTTGATTGTGTCGTGCTGTAAAACAAAAGTCAATAGAATAATGGTTATATTTTTCATTTTACCTTTTTTTAGCGTCTTCAATAATCGTCGCTGTTGCCGTAGCACCACTACGCGTCACTCCCCATTCTCTAAATTGTAGCATATCATATTGTTTTTTTAAAAGCTAAAAGTAATATAAGGTTTAAAAAGGGAGAAATATTTTTCATGTATTCCTCATCAATTTTTTCATTGTTACTATAAAAATCAGATATTTTTACATTTAAAATAAAGTAAATTTAAATGTTTAATTAATTTTATCCGGTTTTATATTCTTTAATTACTTCTCTCATACTTAAACTTGAAAACTCATGAATCGAAACATTAAGATTATCGTAACGTTTTTCATCACTTTTCTCTGTATCGTCGAAACTCAAGCGCAGGACATTATCCACCGCAAAAATGGTAAAACTATAGCGGCTAAAATCATTGAGCTAAATCCTGACGACATTAAGTACAAAACCTTTGACCAACCGAATGGCGCAACTTTCACGATTGATGTAAATTTAGTGAAAAAAATTGTTTTTGAAAATGGAACAGTGCACAATTTTTCAACGGAAACCACCACAATAGACAATCCCGAACTCTATATTGGGCAAAAAAGAACCGCTTATAAAATCGGTTTCTTGACACCGCTTTTTGGCTACACGTCGTTAGGTTATGAACACAATATTAAACCCGGTAAAAGCTACGAAATACGTTTGAGTATCATCGGTTTAGGGAAATCGCCAGAATATTACAACAACGTCAAGCCCAAACCGTTTGGTATCGGGGTAACGGGTGGTTATAAATTTTACCACAAACCGGACTATTACATGAGCCGCCAACGGTATGCACATTTACTGAAAGGGGGATATATTCGTCCTGAAATAAACATCACATCTTACGCCGAGACGCATGAAAGATACGTTCAAAATGGCACGACTTGGAGCACGACAATTGAAAGGTACAATACAACCTATGGTTGTTTGATGTTGACTTTTGGGAAACAATGGGTTTTTGATGATTCTTTTGTGGTAGATGTTTTCGCTGGTATTGGTGCGGGGGGTGTTTTCAACAATAATAAGGGCTACTCAGAGTTTTTCAGCAACCGCAACTACGGACATCAGATAGCTGAAAACGGTTTGGTTTTTAATGCCGGTTTAAATATTGGTCTTTTAGGTAAATAAAAATGCCTTTAATGCTCAAAAAGCCCCCCCAATATCCTATACTGAGGGGGGTGTTTTTTTTACTTTACTCGACCAAAATTTCATTGTGCGGTAATGCATATTCGTCTTTAATCACACTAATCAGGATATAATCTCCTTTTCTACACTTCGATAATACATCTTGAATGCCGATTGATTTGTATGTTACATTTGAATATGCCAATAAAGTTTTCGTTGAACCATCGCGAATGATGATGTTAAAATAAATGTTTTCTACAGCACGCCATTGATTGTTTTCAAAAACAGTAGTACACACGGTGAGTTGCCCTGATGCATTTGGTTTTAAAACACATCTTCCATTTGGGCTATAATCATCAACTACCATTTTTTGGTTTAAAAAGATGGCTGAGCAATTGCTGAATTTGGATTGAGCGCTAAGACTTATTGTAAAAGTTATTAAGGAGAATATTCCCCCAAACAGATATTTCATTGTAGATGATTTTAATAATTTATTGTTTTTTTTAGCAGCCACCACCTAACAATTTTAATATTCTTTTTGTCATCCAATGTTCTGCTTTTGCCGGTTTGACAATAAGTAAATCACCATCCTTGCAGAAAGAGAATATGTCAGACACATTGATTTTATACAGTTCTTTATTTAAAAACGGCATTTTTTTGTCTTCTATGATTTCGCCGTTTCGACGGATAGAGACGTAAAAAGGAATATTCTTGGCTTGTGGGTTTTCTGCTTGTCCATTCACGAGAGATAGAACACCTTTGGTAAATAAGTCAAAAGTGCCATAATCCAAAGCTTTTCCGTCGAGTAATAGCGGGTTTATTTGCACGGAGCAGCCACTTTTCTCGAATTCGTTATTTTGCATGACTTCTTTTGCATGTTTATAATCCGTTTCTTTGTAAAAAAGTTTGAGTCGAGTAAGATCTGTAAAAGATTTGGTCAGATCTGCAAAAGTTTCTGTACCGTTTTGGGCAAGAGAATTGTTAAGATTAAAGAGGACAACCAATGCAATAAATAGATTTTTTGTTTTTGCTTCCATGACTGACGATTTATTGATGAATAATTTTGAGTGATAAGTAAGAAACAAAGTTAACTTCTAATAGAATTATAAGCGTTAAAGTCTTGTAAAAAAGTGTAAAAGAGTGTAAATGCACTTATAAAACCTGTGTTGTACGTATTAAATCCTTAATTTTGCCGGTATGAGTCAGAAAATTGTGCGTTATTTTATCATTTTGTCAGTCCTCACTCTGATGGCTGTGGGGACATTGTCCGCTATTTTATGGCGTGAGGAACCGCCTGTTCAACAACATTTCTCCGAAAAAGTAAACCTTGCATTACGCCAAACGGCTCACCGATTGTTAAAACAAGCGGGAGATTCTACTTCTACCATAGCGCCGATAAGAGAAACAGCCCAAAACACCTTTTTAGTAAAATTGGAACACCATTTTGATTATGACAGTTTACCCATCCTCCTTCAAAACAGTTTTAACGCTTATAGTATTAATAGGAAATATGAAGTAGCTGTTTGGGACTGTAGCAATAAAGAGTTAGTATTAGGTTACTCGTCGTTTGATTTTTCAACGGGAAATCCGTCCTTTGATTTTTTAAAAGGGTCTGGCATACCGTGTAGCGGGCGCAACCAACCAGGCGGTTGTTTTAATTTTTCCGTGATGTTCACAGATTTACCCACTACTGCCTCCCATTCTACTTTATGGTGGTTTTTATCAGGCGGTTTATTAGCTACTGCTTTTATGGGTTTAGCTTATTATTTCTTTTTTTCACCCCCAAAAAGCAAAATAATCGAGAAAGCTGTCAATTTTTCTTCGACTACCGAAGCGTATTGTATTCATATCGGGCAAACTATTTTTGATACCCGAAATCAAACCGTTACGATTGGGGAGACTCAACAAAAACTCACTTTTAGAGAAGCTAAATTGCTACAACTTTTTTGCAATCACCCAAATGGATTGATAGAAAGAGAAGATATTCTTAAAGCTGTTTGGGAAGACGAAGGCGTTTTGGTTGGTCGGAGCGTAGATGTTTTTGTTTCTCGTTTGAGAAAAATTCTTAAAAATGATGAAACTCTAAAAATTACCAATGTGCATAGCAGAGGGTATAAATTTGAAATTATAAAAGAAAATTAATTCCAGATGAATCATGTATCTCTCTTTATAGGCAAAAAAATGCTCAACGATACGGAAGCAAATGTCAATAATACGCCTGTTGATGCCAATATATTTTTTTTATGGGCTTGGATATATTCGTTTTCTGTATAATAGGTAATTTCTCCATGGTTATTGAATTGATATTGTCCATTCACCAATTCAGGTTCAGTCATGCCACCCGTCATCCATAAATAAAAACAATATATACCATAAATATAAAAAATGCCGACTACTATAAATAGCCATTGAGGAGGATTGCCAAGTAACACCCTCATGCGAGGCAAAAATGAAAGCTTAGTGATATCTTCATCATTGGCTTCGATGAGTTTTCTCATGAAAAAAATTGTGAGTCCCCATAATGGAAATATTATAAAAAAGCCAACTAAGAAAGAAATATCCAAAAGAGGGTCTGAACCAAATAGAACCGGAATATGGGCTAAGAGTAATATTAAAAAAGCTATTAAAGCATATATAAAACCTATGGATTTAAGGTTCAGTGTATTCATCTTTGTTTTTTTTAATGGGCAATATGGTTTTGCGACGGTTATAATATCTATTTTTAAATGGAGACTATGGAATTAAAAAAAATGAGGACTAAAATAATCGACTGTTACAAAAAAGCGAATTAATAAAAACAACAATAAACCAACGGGGCCAAACATAAGCGTTAATAATAGGCAAGGTACTACTATCCAATGGCTGATACCGTAATGTTGAGCATTTTTTAGAATGAACAATCCAATAACCATATCAAAAGCCAAATAATGTACCCAGCCAATCAAGACCGCACGGGGCGTTTTAAATAAACGGATAACCCCTTCTAAAGTCCAAAAACTACCACCGACTTTGGCGCCTTCATCATATCGGGCACCAAAAAAAAGTAAAAAAACATATAATCCGCACAATAGGGCAGAAGCTATGCTAACGACAAAAATCTCCCCAAATTGCCAATATGGGAAAAATACCAGTACAATCCAGCCGGATAAGGCGATATATGTGGCAACTTTGAAAAGATTGGACAATGTTTTCATTTTTAAAAAAGCATTAATTAACTCTATAATTAAAATTATTTGATGACTTGTATTTTATTCGTCACAAGGTGATTATCAATTTTTAATTGAACCATATACAAGCCATTAGTCATGCCTGTTAAATCAATTATTTCTTTATGCACCCCCCCCTCAGTATATTTATTGTTGATAATAGTTTTTACTGCTTTCCCTCGCAAATCGAATACTTGACAGTGGATGTGAGCAGATTGGCTTAATTGATATTGCATCAATACCCACCCGTTTGTCGGATTAGGTGAAATTTCCAGTTTAACGTTATTGTCTAAACGAGTAATGCTGGTACTACCGGATTTTTCAATCGTCCATAATACACTATATACATGGTCTGTTTGATGTTTTAAGTCTTTTGTAAAAGAGATGGTATCAATTACTGTGAAACTTAACTTGTTTTCCCCTGAAATTAAAGCAGCAGGGTTTATATTGATGGAATCTTTATTTACAAATAGAGCTGTATTGTTGAGCTTCCAAGCTGTTTTAAGCGTATTAGGTTTAGGTTTCATTAAATTTACTGCAAAATTTAAAGGGCTCCCTTTACTATTAATAGTTGTTGAATTTGCAGGCGAAAAAGCATCAACGGGGCTTGAGAGCTCATGAATGCGTTCCACAATCCGCTCTTTGCAAACAGAACAATACGGGTTTCCAAGGGCTTGCATTTTGCAACTCTGATGTGGCTTATACCACTGTGAGGCGTTTCCGCTTCCTGCATGCTGATATATTCCCACGTTATTGACACCATACCAATTTTTCCATCTTACTAATGTGGGGGAAGTTTCTTTTGTCAAATTATACGTTTCACGAGCATAAACATCCCCTGCCCAATATTCATCTGCCAAGCCTGAAAAAGAATGTCCTATTTCATGCATGGCTATCTCAATAGAAGATTGGTTAACCGTAAAAGTGGCATAAGTACCCCCGGATCCGCCATATTGTTCGCTATTGGCAATGACTAAAACTTGATCATAAGTCGGAAAATTGGACGCTAAAACAGAAATGAGTGCCGAAGTTTTATTAGGCACAACGAGCCTGTGGATGGAGGCATAATCAAAAGTTGAATTAAAATAAGTATTGACAGCGGTAACGGGAAATGCCGGTTCTGTCACATCGGTTGCATTGGCAGGGTGGGTGATACCACTTTCGATCGAAGGCACTTTGATAATGAATACATTGAAATAGTTTTTATATTCTTGATAAGGAGAAGTTGCGAACATGTAATCGTAGGTTTTTTGGGCATCGGTGACAAAACTGTTCATTTGAGTAGCGGTATAACCATCTCCTACTATTACGATATTAATATGCTTGTCTGGAACACCATTGTATAATAATGTATCAATATCAAAAACCTGAGCTTTTATACACAGTGATTGAGCTAAAAATAAAAAGGCAAACAGTTTTTTCATTTAGATTTAAGGCTAATAGTGAATGGGGTTTTGGTTGCTTTACCATTTATGACTTCTCTAATAACAATATAATTTACATCATAATCATTTTGGATGCGTAACGAAAATTCAGCAGAAGATTGAGTTATAGCATTTTGCTTAATTGAGCCATTTGCTTCATATGATTCGGCGGAATGAATAAGAGGGTGCTCTATCATTCTCTCTTCTATTTTTTTCTTGTTACTGTTCAATAGCGAACACGTTAAATATGTTCCGTTATTACCGGGTAAAAAAGTGTTTCCGGTATTTTTTAATTTGCCGTTAGATTTGATATAGTTGATTAATGTAATACTTTTTTCAGAAGCGTTATTAATATCCATTTTAAGATTAACGAAAAGGATTTCATTTGTTTTGACGGGTAGAAGTTGGTCAGCGTTTTCAGCAGTTGCTCGAGCTTTTTTTGTTGAACAAGCTGAAAGAATGAGTAGAAAGATTATGCCGGTTTTTTGAAGAAAAGGCGCTTTCATTTTTGATATGTTTAAAGTTATGAGAAACAAATATACATAATTGGGGCAATTGCTCAATTTTTATCTATCTAAACAAGATACACTATAAACAAAAAAACTATCTAAATCATGCAACTAAATAGCCCTATCCAAATGCACATAACCACCGTCAACATGAATGAGTTGACCCGTAGTATGACTTGATTTGTCTGATAATAAAAAAGCGACCATATTGGCTATCTCTTCGCAAGTTGTCATGCGGTTTTCCAGCGGAATTTTTGAGACAATTTTTTTCAATGTTTCTTCGGGATTCGGTATGGTTTGAATCCATTTAGCATATAAAGGAGTCCAACTCTCGGCAACAATAACAGCGTTGACTCTTATACCATACTTCAGTAATTCAACAGCCCATTCACGTGTCAAGGCATTACGCCCACCGTTCGCTGCTGCATAAGCTGAAGTCCCACCTTGTCCCGTTTCAGCCGTTTTAGAGCCAATATTGACGATAGCACCTTTTGATTCTTTTAAATAGGGTAGGGCATGGTGCGCCATCAAGTAATAATGCACCAAATTGCGGTGCAGTGATGCCATAAAAGCTTCATAATCACCATCCTCTAAATTTACGCCGTCGTTAACCCCAGCATTATTTACCAGGCCATCAATACGGCCATATTTTTTAGCAATAGCAGCCACGGCCTTTTCACACTCTTTAGGCTTTGTTAATTCTGCCACAACTTGAAAAGCTTTGCCTTTCATGGCTTTTATTTTATCTACTACTATTTGATTATCAGCATCATTCCGCCCGACAATAGCGACAATAGCCCCCTCAGTACCCAACACTTCTGCAATGCCTTCGCCAATACCCTTTGCACTGCCTGTGACGATGATGACTTTATTTTTAAGATTTAAGTCCATTTTATATTTAATTTTTATCAATTTCTATCATGATACTGAGGGGGTACCAAAATATGTTTTATTTTTTTGAAATCGCTTTAAAATTTCCCTCCGGTGTGTTAAGGTTAATGGCTGTTGCTTTATCGCCAGCCATTTCAAAAATAAAATTGTAGGCACCGGCACTCTTCATTTTAAACTGATGCAAACTCAAAGGATACAATTCAGCTTCAGGTCGCCCTGTCGCAGTCATATGTAATTTACCGTCGGTTACGAATGTTTTAATTATGATACCAACGCCATTGATTTCAAACTCCCCGGCGTATTTCTGCAACTCATCCGCAGTTACTTTGTAGACAGCCCCACCTTGAAGTTCATTCAGTTTTTGCCTTGTTTCGCCAAATTCTTTTAAGGATAAAGCCTTTTTTAAATTATCAATCGCTTGAATTGTATCCCCTTTGGCTATAAAATAATCTGCATAAGAGTCATATACATTAAAACTTTCGGGATAATTATCGATATTAAATTTAAAAAACCTTTCGGCTTTCGCATATAGTTTCATTGATAAAGCTTGATAACCCATGCCGTTTATCATATTCTCTGAGGGCTTCACTTTGTATCCCATTTGTTTTGTTACATTGGCAAAATGCTTTTCATATTTATCTGCTAAAACAGTTGTGGTGTCCGTAAAATCCTTATTGTTGAGTTTTAAAGGATAATAATCAAAAATAAAATGCAATGCATCATACTCCGTAATGAGCGGTACAGAACCATGAGAATCATCCGGATAATATTTGCCTTGATATTTTAAACTGTTTTGTTTATTTGATTCAAAATAACTCTGCAATTCTAAAATAGAACGGATGTGCTTCGTATCTCCGGACGTATCTTTCCGAACTTTCGTTACATCCATTCCTTCATCCATTGTATTGGCAATACCTAAAAATAAGGATTTTCCGTCAAATTTATTTTCCGTCAATACCTTTTTCGCTTCTTTTAACAGCTTTTGCTTGTCCCACCACATACTGGGGTCGATGCAAATGTAGGAGTTGAATAAATTGCTATGATGCACGAATGTATTCATCACTGTCAGCCCGCCAAATGAATGTCCTATAAGCATTTTATAAGGTTCGGTCGGGTAATGCGCATCAATATAAGGCATTAATTCCTTCTCTATAAAAGCTATAAATTGCTCACCGCCACCTGATGTTTTAGAAAAAGCACTGTCCATATAAGGTGGGTCAGCATCTACATGGGTGGGTGTTAAATCGCGCGTCCGATTGGTATTGGGAATACCGACCACAATCATTTCAGGGCAAATCGAATTGCCATTGACGGTACTCAATTGCTGAATCATCCCTACCACCGAGGAGAAATGCCCGTCACCATCCAATAAATAGACGACCGGATACTTTTGTTTGGCGTATATATCAACTGTGCCATTGCTCGGCACATGAACCCAAATCTTTCTTTTTTCATTTAAAATAGAAGATTGAATGCTGTCAATATTCCCTAAAACAATTTTATTGTCTTTTTGCGCTTGCGCTATAACTGAAGAGATAGCTAAAAATAAAAAGAGAGGCCATTTAAATGAGTGTAGTATTTTCATGATGATAATTTTTTGTTTGAAAAATAAGGTTTTTTGAAAAGATGCACTACTAACAGAAGTTTTTTTATCAAAATTTTATTGATTTTGAAACAACACACACATTGAGATTTGTATGATAAATTTGATAGTTTTTATGTCAAGGGCACACTAAATAAACCAAAGTGATTACTATAAAATAACCATATTCAGTATGGAAATTAATACGTGCTGCTGCCGGTTCAATGCAAGTCAGACCAGTAGCTATCATTCCTCTGGCGTGTAAGTCTACCTGATGACGGTATTTGTCAGATATCATCATTTTATTCTATTGTATTTTTTCAAAATATCAATCACTAATTTATGAGGAAGGGCATAGGATTTGTTTCCATTAATGCCTTCCATGGTTTCTGCTGAAACCATCGCGTTAATAATGGCTTCTTCAACCGATTGAACCGTTGCATCAAATAAGGGATTGATTAAATCGTTGGGTAATTCGTCAACTTTTGTAAAATTTTCTCTCTGAAAAGCGGATGGATTAGCAGTAGAAAAAGCAATGAATATATCCCCCGAACCGTTTTCACCACGTCCACCAACGATCCCTATACCCAATGGCACGCGTGCGGCAATTCTTTTTAATTGATGGGGCAACAAAGGTGCATCTATCGCTACCACAACAATAATAGAACCATCACCCGGTTGATACGATGCCGGTGCTTTAAACTCATTATTCAAGGTGTCTTTTAGTTCTTTTCCAATCGGCACTCCTGCAATCGTAAAATTTTTTTTACCACCAAAATTGGATTGCACTAAAACACCCACCGTATAGGTTGAGTCTTTAATTTTCACAACTCTTGAAGAGGTACCCGTGCCGCCTTTAAATCCTAAGCACATCATCCCTGTGCCACCTCCTACATTACCTTCTTTTAAATACCCTGATTTGGCACTATCCAACGCTTCATATGCATTTTCTTCTTTAACATGGAAGCCATAAATGTCATTTAGAAACCCATCGTAGGTTTCAGCAACAACCGGATAAGTGTACCAAAAATCCTCTTTGTACCATCCCGTTTTTACGTACCATTTCAGTACGGCATCTCGTACTACACCTACGCTATTTGTGTTGGTTATCATTATCGGCCCTTCTAAAAAACCTGATTCGGTTATCCATGTCGTTCCTGTCATCTCTCCATTTCCATTTAACGAATACCAATTCGCAAAAACGGGATTATTATTTTTACCTCTTGGTAAAACAGCAGTTACGCCGGTTCTTACGGGACCTTTGCCCCTTACGTTTTTGCCTTGTCCCGATATGATGGTACTATAACCCACCTCAACACCTTTCACATCAGTTATGGCATTGAACTTACCAGTAATGCCGTTAAAAGGGATACCAATATCTCGCGCTCTTGGTTTTTGGGCAAAAACAACAAAAGGAATAAGTAAAAGGAGGCTAAAAATGTTGCGTTTTTTCATATTAAAACTTATTTTTGATTAAAAATAGAGAAAATACTGAGGGGGTAAATCCACCCAAATTAACACTTATTTTTTTTCAGGTTCAGTCGGAATTGGCTTATTCGTTTTACGCCAAACCTCATTTCCTCGCCGACCTTTGGTTGTTATTTTTTCAATTTCACCCTTATTATTTCTCGAAAACTCCATGGTTGTCATGAAGTTTTCAAAGAAAAACTTATCTTTTTGATAGGCTTTTATTTTATCTTTTGGACGCCCATCTTGCTGTGCATACAATTGATTTTCTGCCATTGTCATGAGTAATTGTTCGCCATTTTCGGTTTCATAAATGCCCGTATAGCCTTGTAAAAGGGCATTTTCAGCGGGTATTTCTTTGAACTCGTAAGGTTTTCCGATAGTAAGCGCTGCCATTTTTGTGGCAACATCCATAGGTGGATTACATCCACAATTTGAAAAAACAGCGACAAAAACGTCTTCTTTGGGCAGGTAAATTGCCATCGTGAGAAACCCATTGATGCCTCCACCATGCTCGATAGTAGGACTTTCTTGAATGTTACCTAAACCCCAACCGTAGCCATATGTTGTTTCTTTACCATTCGTCAATTTGTACTTCGTAAAGGCTTTATTCAGGCTTTCTTTTTTAACCAATTTATAGGCATGAACAGCTTGATGCCATTTGAACAAATCAGCCACAGTTGATTGAATCGAACCGGCTGAGTAAGGTTGTGTCATGCTCAAAAATGGGGCATTTATGAAACCAGTACTATCTTTTTCATAAGCACCCGCCCTATTTTTAATGATTTTTGAATCGCTCCCATAAAATGAATTGGTCATGCCAATTGGTTTGAAAAAATTTTCTTCCACGTATTGCGGATAGGTTTTGCCGGTTATTTTTTCGATAATATAACCCAGTAAAAAATACCCTGAATTATTGTAATTGAACTTAAAGCCAGGAGCGAATTCCATTGGTTGGTTTTTGAAATAGTTTATCATCTCGGTTGGTTTCATATCTAAAGTCATCCTTTCCTCAAAATCTTTCATACCGGTATAACTCTGAATGCCCGATGTATGCGTGAGCAGATGCTCAATGGTGATTTTATGCCCATTCATGGGAAAGTCAGGAATAAATTTGGTAATTTCGTCTTGCAAACTCAGCTTGCCTTGCTCCATTAATTGCAATATCGCCACCGCCGTAAATTGTTTGGTGATAGAGCCAATTCTGAAAACATTATCAACTTGCATGGGCGTATTTAGCTCTAAATTAGCCATTCCAAAGGCATTTCTGTAGATAACTTGCCCATTTCGGGCAACCAAAGCCGTTGCACCCGTTTCATTGGTTTTGAATTGCTCGGACAAGAGCTTGTCAAAGTCGGCTGCAAGTTGCTTATCGTCTTTTTGTTGAGCAACAGCCAGTTGGAACAAAAATCCGAAGGTGAGGAATAAGATTACTTTTTTCATTTTCAAATTTGATTTTTGGATAATAATACTGTTAAAAACCGAATGATGAAGATTGCACCTATAAAAGTAGCAAAAGCCATTAAAATAAAAAAGAGTCCAAATCTTTTATCGCCAATAAAAAATAATTGCATTAAAATTGCCTCCACTCCGCGCGGAATGACTCCGCTACCTTATGTATTAAAATATATACATAAATTTTTTATTGATGGTAATAAATGAAAATTGGTCTTTTATATCTTCCAATGATAAATGGAATGAAAATTAATACGTGGATAATAGTCCGTTTTGGCTAAGTAGTAGATGTCATGATATCAAATATTAATTAGTTCTCTCCAAGAGCACCCCCTCAGTATTCAACTTTAGGAGTGCTTACTTTTATTTGGATTTTATGAAGAATTACACCGGTAATTGAAAAAGTAAAAAGGTGAATTCGTCTATTATTTACTTTTGATATTTCAAAGTTGCCACTAAATTCTAAGGTTAAAAGCCTTATTTCCCCTTTGGTAATTTTGGGTTTCCTTTTAGTAGATATAGGGAAGGAAAAACAAATAGCCGCTACCTTGATTGGAGTCAATGTAGCGGCTATTTGTCGTAATTTAAGGTTTAAATCGACCCATTAATTTAATTTTTTAACCATTTATGCATTTCCACTTCTTGCCCTTTTTGAACCCGAAAAAAATATATGCCGTTTTGCAAAGACGTAGCGTCCCATCTTAACAAGGTTTCCGAACTTTTCAAAGCTGAAATTAAACGACCTTGTATATCGAACAGTTCGACATTCACAGGGGAGTCATTATTACCCAAATTTAGGAAAACATAGTCTTTAGAAGGATTAGGGGAAAGCGAAACGGATAAATTTGAAGCTAATTTATTGGTATTCCCCAGCGAAGGAGTATTCAGATTGGATGCAGAAGCATTGAGTTGTGCTCTGATTTCACCCCCTGGGAAACTCGCATTGTGGATATTGACATATAAATTACCCGCTAATAAATCTTCGGCTTGTGTTGTGTTTAATAGAATAATCTTAGAAAATGTCCCACTTTGTGCACCAAAGGTAAAGCCCAAAGGGGCAAAATTAATTATAACGGGCCCACTTACACCTGCGGGTGCACGATGTATGTGGGCAGCTGTGGCATTTGCAGTCAAACCAGAGTAACCGACTTTTATTGCCAACAACCCACTTTGTGTTTCGTAAGAACCAACCACAGTACCCGTTGCAGCAGAAGTGTTTGCAGGTACTTCTTGTGCCCCACTAAAAGTGCCTTTTATTGGGATTGATGTCTGGTTAAGTGGTTTATTATAATTCACCTGCCCCCGAATTTCACCTCCCGGAAATGAAGCATTGTGAATATTGACGTACACACGACCCGCTATCAGAGCATCTGCTTGTGTTTGAGTCAATGTCAATACTTTAACAAACTCACCAGATTTATTACCCGTTTGAAAACCTTGAGAAACAAAATCGACAGAAACGGGCCCGTTTGAACCCGCAGCGGCAATGTGAAAATGAGAAGCCACTGCATTAGCCGTCAAACCGGAATATTCCAATCGAAAAGCGATAACTCGAGAATAAGGGTCAAATATGCCATCTAATGTTCCCTTTGCGGTACTTGTGTTGGCTGGTACTTCTTGTGTACCACTCAGACGAGCCGAAACGGGTACTGGAGATGGATTAGCTTGAACACCGTACTGAATCTGCGCTCGAATTTCACCTCCGGGGAATGAAGCATTGTGAATATTTATGTAAAGATTGCCCGTCATTAAATCCACGGCTTGCGCTTCTGTCAAGGTCAATACCTTTACATATTCACCACTTGTTACACCAACGGGGAAACCTTGACTAACAAAATTTACTACGACCGGTCCATTTGTGCCAGCGGGTGCACTGTGAAAGTGAGAAGCGGTAGCGTTAGCCGTCAGTCCCGAAAATTCAACTCGAAAGGCAATAACTCTAGACCAAGGGTCAAAAATGCCCTCAAATTTGCCCTTAGCGGTAGAAGCATTAGCAGGATTTTCATTCATTCCTGATAATGTTGCACTGAGTTTGACTTGGGCATGTGGTAGTTGGGGTGCTGCAAAGAATGCAAGTAAAACAAGTGTAATTAAATTTTTCATATTCGTAATGTTTGTTTAAAATTAAGTGAAATTTATAATATTGTTTTACCAAAAACACAGTTTACGTAATACTTAAAGGTAAGATGAATGTATGCAAGTCTAATTAACTGAACTAAAATATCTACGAGTGCAGTTGAAACTTGGTTTCCTCACAGTTTGCCAAGTATCACGCTTATCACTTTTTTTTAACAAAAATGTAGCATTAATTTATGCGATTTTCATGAGTCATTTTTTAGCATTTTTAAAGAAATGACTGGGGGATAAACCCTTAATTTAGTTGATTCCACCCTTTAATTACCCGATAAGGTTTTTTAAAAAAGTCCGCCACCGTTCTATTGAATTGATTTTTATAATTTATCAAAGTCGAATGTCCCGAATTGGGCAATATCCATAAAGTAGATTGTGGAATGTTTTCAGCAATCAATAAGGTAGTTGAAGCCACATTCCGCAAGTTAATCGGGTGCTTCTGTGAAGGGTGCGGCTAAAGACTGGATTAGGGGGTCATTTGGTATATAGTTCATTAATCTCACATTATTAGAAGATATAAAAATGGTGGGATTGGTACAGTTCCTGATTTCTTTGGGGTAATTCAGATAAATTTAACATAAATCTTGAGTATTTACAACTAATTATTTATTGAAAAAATAATAAATGTGAAAATTTGTTGGAGGTAACAAGTGGAAATTGGTCTGTCATATCATATTGTGATAAATGGAATGAAAATTATTACATGATTGATAATGCATTTTTACATATTGGTAGATTTTATGATGTCATATATTGACTATTTTTCTCTAAAAGCACCCCCTCAGTATTCAACTTTAGGAGTGCTTACATTCATTTGGTTTTTATCAAGATTACACAGGTAATTGAAAAAGTAATAAGGTAAATTCCTTTAATTTTTTTACTTTTGATATTTCAAAGATGCCCAGTAAAACCCAAGGTTAAAAGCCTTAATTTCCCGTTGGTAACTTTGGGTTTCCCTTTAGCAAAAAATTGAATGAACTTACATGCTACACGCCATTTTAATAGAAGACAATCCTGATTCAGCCGAAAAACTGAATTTCCTCGTAACTAAATATTGTGCCGACAGCCTCCAACTGAAGGCAATCGCAAACTCTGGGCAAGAGGGAACTGAGGCTATTATCCACTATAAACCCGACCTTGTTTTTCTCGATATTGAGCTGGGTGATATGACTGCTTTTGAGATGCTCGAACGCCTCGAACAGGTTGACTTTCAAGTAATTTTCACCACTGCACATGACCATTATGCCGTAAAAGCCATCCGCCACAGTGCCGTTGACTATTTAATGAAACCCATCGGACGAGACGAATTGCTTGCCGCCGTGGCTCGGGCGGAAAAGAACCCGAACCGAATTTTGAAGGAACAGGTAAATTTATTGACCAGTCAGTCACATCCCAAATCGCCGATTGCAGAAAAAATCGCCTTGACGACTTCTGATGGTCTCATTTTTATTAAAACAGCCGATATCGTGCGCTGCGAAAGCGACCGCATGTACACCATTGTCACCTTGGTAAAAGGCGATAAAGTAATGGTATCCAAACCAATGGGGCAATTGGAAGAAATACTGGAAGGTCAAGGCTTTTTCCGTGTCCACAATTCTCACTTGATTAATATGAACAATATCCGCCAATACGTGCGAACGGACGGCGGTTATGTGATTATGGATGATGGCGCTACTGTCAGTGTTGCCCGCAACCGAAAAGATGATTTCCTTGATTTGTTTTCTAAGTTTTAAATTTAAAAAGAAATACCCCAATTGCCCACGGGAAAGTGAATTAAACCAACGGGAAAGTGTCAGGGCTACCCCCTCAGTATAAAAGCGTATTTTCGTCTGAGTTGAACTATTTATCCATCAAATAAGGCTTAACTATGGAAAATTCGTCGAACCCATTAGTCGATAAAACGAAAAGTGATTATACCGCTTTGGAAAGCCAATTAGCTGAAAAATCCGTTCAAATTGAGCGCAATATCCTTGAATTAGCAAGGTATGCGGCACTTGAACGCATACGGACGCGCACCTTATCGATGAAGGACAGTAGTGAACTCGCGGAGGTAGTTTCTCTCTTTTTTCAAGAATTCACAGGCTTAAATGTTATGCCTCCTTCCACCAGAACCTATTTTAGCAAATACAATCTCAATGAAAATATTGCTGAAATATACATCACGCAAGCAGATGGAACAATCAGACCGGGCAGTCACATAACGCCTTCAAATGCCCCAAATGTAGAGGACGTTGTGAAAGCTTATCAAAATAAAGAGTCATTTTATATCCGAAATTATACGGGTGAGACGCTGGAAAAATACTTTACTTTCATGTCCAAGTTGCCCCACGTCATTGCTGATGAAGGGTATCAAAAAATGATGCAATCGGCACCAAAGGAATTGAATTTTATTGATGCGTTTTACTCGCTTGGAACCATAGGCATCATGACCACCTCGGCACTCACTCAAGAGTTATTGGACACAATTGTCGCATTTGCCAAAGCGTTCGATTTGCCTTTTACCCGTTTTCAAGATTTAAAACGCAATGAGGAATTAGTGGAAAAAGCCCACTCGGATTATCAACTTTTAATCGAAGAAAAAAAACGCACGGAAGAGGCTTTTACGGAGTTAAAAATGATTCAAGCGCAGCTTGTAGCCCAAAAAGAACGTGCCGAAGCCTCAGAAGCCTTCAAATCGCGCTTTTTAGCGAAGATGAGCCATGAAATTCGCTCGCCTCTGCACGGCGTTGCGGGCTTCACCGATATGATGTTCGAAACGGCACTCATTGAAAAACAGCGGCATTATATTGCCTCCATCCAACACTCTACCGATAGGCTATCCGAAGTAGTGAATGACATTCTCGACATCAGCAAGCTCGAGGCAGGGGAAGTCAAATTGCGACAAATCCCTTTTTTAATTAAGCGCATTGCATCCGATGTACAGGATGCCCTTTCAATTCGCGCTGAAAATAAATGCATTGATTTGGTAGTTAAAATCGCCGATAACGTACCCGAAGCCGTTGTTGGTGACCCGACTCGGCTATATCAGATATTGATAAATTTGGTGGGAAATGCGGTGAAATTTACGGAAAAAGGGCAAGTTCAGCTTGAAATAGAGACCCAGCCTTCAACCGAAATCCGAAACCCGAAACCCGAAATCAAGCACCTCCTCAGGATTTTGAGCCTGAAATTCAGTATTTTAGATACAGGTATAGGCATTCCGTCTGAAAAATTATCCGAAATTTTTAAAAGTTTTCAGCAAGCCAATGAAGATACGACTGCCCGTTTTGGCGGTACCGGCCTGGGATTGACCATTGCTCGTGAATTGGTGCAATTGCACGGCAGCGATATTCACGTGGAAAGCACATTGGGTAAGGGCTCAAGGTTCAGTTTTATGCTTAATCTTTTAGAGGCTAATGTTGCAGAAATTGAAACAAAGATGGAGATGGGCGATGACTTTTATTTTAAACACCCCCTCAGTATTTTGCTCGCTGACGATATAGAATTAAATAGAGAAATTGCGACTGAAGCCATCAGTCGCAATTTTGAAAATGCCCACATTGTGGAGGCTACTAACGGAAAAGAAGTTCTAAATTTACTTAAAACCACGCATTTTGACCTTATTTTAATGGATATGCAAATGCCTGAAATGACAGGAACGGAAGCTGCCCGATACATCCGCAGCCATTTTAAAGGTAAAAAATGCACAATACCTATCATCGCGTTGACAGCATCTGCCACACCAGACGAGGTAGAAAAGGCTTTGGCTTCGGGCATGAATCGGCATTTGAGCAAACCTTTTAAGCCTGATGCATTGGCTCAAGTGATTGCTGAGACGCTTGGACTGGCTTCGGATTTGCCCCATTTAAAAAATCAAAATTCAAGAATTGAAATGAATCTGGAAGGCAGGTACGACTTGACTTTTATGCGCGATTTTTGCGATGGTGATGAGAAGCAAATGCAGCATTTTATTCAAAAATTTCAAGCCCAATGCCCTTTAGAAATCAAGCGATTAGAAACGGCTTTTAAAAAACAGGACAGGGAAAGTATTTATCAAGCCGCGCATAGTTTCAAGCCGCAATTGGAATTTGTGGGTTTAAAAGAAGCGAATTCGGTAGTGGCTATTATTGAGAAAGGGGCAAGAGCGGGACAATCGTTTGTAGAGCTTGCTAAGCTAATGCACCAATTAAAGAAATTGCTTTTATTTTGAGAAACAAAATTCCGCGAGTGCTTAGGGTCATGACAGACAGGTTTTATGATTGAAGTAAAAAATTGCCAATAATCCGAATTTGGGGAATAATTTCCCCGAATTCGGTTTCAATTGAAATTTTTAGTATATAAAAAGATGTGGTATCATTTTTTTACATGAAGCAGAAGTATTGCTTAAGGGTAATATTTTAAAACTGTATTCAACAACATTCGACCATTGGATTGTATTACAAGGGTCGAGTGTATTTTAAAATCTCAATATATATCTTAATGAAAAAAGTCATTTTTTTAGCCGGTATTTTAGCAATCATGGCTTCTTGTAAGCCGAATGTGAATAACGATGCGGCTGAGTTGTCAGCTTTAAAACAAATCTTAACGGATTCAATTAATCAAGCCAATACGATTGCTCAACAAAAAAGAACCATTGATTCGCTGAAAAGGGTTTCTGCAAAGCTTGCGGTGACAAAAACAGTAATGGTAGAAGGTAATTCACCGAAACCTGAGGTCAAGAGTGTTTCAAAAACTAATAAAAAGATGAGTAATACCACTAAAGGTGCGCTCATCGGGGTAGGAGTCGGGGTAGTAACAGGAGCCGCAACGTCAAAAGATAAAGTTAAAGGTGCTATATTAGGCGGCGTTATTGGCGGGGCTGCCGGTGCCGGTGCGGGCGCAGTAATTGATAAAAAGAAAAATAATAATTAGTGTTTAATGTAATCAAATTGTTAAAACTGTGTCGCAAAACCCAAAGAAATCATAAAAGCCGTTTCGTTGTCATACGAGGCGGCTTTTTGTCTTCAACTTTTATTTAGATATTCACCCTTTCCTCAACGTCAAAACCGTTATTTCAGGTGAAATACCCACGCGTCCCGAAAAACCAAGAAAGCCAAAACCTCGATTGATGTGCAGAAAACGACCATTTTCTTCGTATAAACCAGCCCATTTCGGATAACGGTATTTTATCGGACTCCATTTAAAACCTTTGATTTCAATACCCATCTGTGCACCATGCGTGTGCCCTGAAAGCGTCAAATGAATAGTATTATCCCATGTTTTAACTTGATTTTCCCAATGTGTAGGGTCGTGGGACAGTAAGATATTAAAACTGTCTGGTGAAACACCATTCATCGCTTTTGTGAGGTTCCCATATTGTGCAAAGCCGTGCCCCCAATTTTCAACCCCAATTAATGTCAGTTTTTGCCCATTGCGCTTAATTTCAAGATTTTCATCGAGCAGTAATTTAAAACCCAATGTTTTGTGGTGCATTTTCAATTGCTTGAAATTCGCTAATTTTTCATCGGGCGATTGCCACCATTTATAATCGCCATAATCGTGATTGCCGAGTATTGAAAACTTGCCAAGTGAGGCGTTTAATGCTTTAAAAATATCTAAATACGGTTCAATTTCTGTCGCTTCATTATTTACCAAATCGCCGGTAAAAAATAATAAATCAGATTTTTGAGCATTCGCTAAAGCCACACCACGTTTAACGGCTTCCGGATTATCAAAGCTACCGGCGTGAATATCGGACAATTGCGTAATTGTCAGCCCATCAAAAGCATCAGGCAAGTTTTTGAAAAAAATGGTATGTCGATGTACCGTGTAATCATATTTACCTTTTAACATCCCATAAATGATGCCTACAAACGGTATGACGGCTAAACCCAACCCCAATTGACTAATAAATGCCCGACGCTCCGGCATATACCCCCCCTCAGTATTGATCTGCCCCAAAGCATAATTTGCGCCCATTCCGAAAAAACGGATTACATCTTGCCCAAGCAAAACTATTGCAAAGACAAGTTTAGGTATCATGAGTAAAATGAAGGCGTTGAAAGCCATAAGTTGATAGGTTTTCATGCCTTTTGCTCTGTCAAAAGTCAAAAACCCCAAAGCAATCAGTCCTAAAAAAACAATATTGGCTATCCAGAAACCCCAATGTATCATCTTACGGGTTGATTCTGAATCAAAATTAACGGTCAAAGTTTTTACACCCTGAAAAATGTAAAGGTCAATGAAAAATATAAAAATTAAAATGATAAACATACATGTGCTTTTTAATCATGGTTGCTAAAAATTGGGACGAATACTAAGGTGACGAAATACCCGTCAAGATATTTTAACCCATGGTCGGACAATTATCCCATTTCGCTCCAATAACCCACCATCGCCCTTATAATCGGTTATTGTACGTCAAAAGTTTTCAATACGTATGTTTGATTAAATTTTATAAAAACGGGCGGCATTTTCACCCATAATTTTACTTCCCTCGCTATTTTGAGGATTGAGGATTGAGGATTGGAGATAATTTTGAACAATATTTAATTGTTTTTCATAATCCGCCGCTACAAGGCAAACGGGCCAATCAGAACCATACATAATTCTATCTACGCCAAAAGCTTCAAACACGATATCCAGATAGGGCTTAAAATCCGCTTCTTTCCAGTCTTTCCAATTGGCTTCTGTCACCATGCCCGATATTTTGCAATAGACATTTTCATGCTTAGCAATGGCTTTTATATCTTTTGCCCATTGTTTGATTAAGCCTTTTTTAATATAGGGTTTGGCAATATGGTCAATGACAAAAGGCTGATTGGGGCACTTTTTTAAAAAGATTTTAACGGCTTCAAGGTGCTTTGGAAAAACTAAAATATCGTAAGTAAAACCCTTTTTACCCAATAAACGCACCCCCTCAGTAAATGTCGGATTAAGCATAAATTCAGGCTTTTCGCCTTGTAAAATATGCCTAAAACCTTTTAATTTAGGAAATTGACGGAAATAATCAAGTCTTTCCTCGAGATTATCCGCCTGAATATCTACCCAACCGACCACGCCTTTTATAAAATCATTTTTATTTGCGAGGACTAATAAAAAATGAGTTTCCGTTTCGGATTGGTCAGCTTGCACCGCAATACAACCATCAAACCTATTTTTTTTTAAAATAGGCGATAAGTCCGCAGGCATAAAGTCCCTGCGAATCACAGACATTGCCCCCTCAGTAATCCACGAATCACGAACAGGGTCGAACTGCCAAAAGTGTTGATGCGCATCTATTTTCATAACGAAACAATTGCTTTTATCACCCCGCTTGCAGGGTCGAGCCATTGATTAAAAACCGTTGGCAAATCATCAAAATTCGCATGATGCGTGAGCCAAGCAGCCGTATCAATTTTGCCCAATTCCATTAGTTGAATAATATGTTTAAAATCCTTCGGCAAACTGTTCCGACTTGCCAAAAGCGTTATTTCTCTACGGTGAAACAAAGGGTCATGAAACGTCACATCGCCGATAAATAAGCCGACAAATACTAATTTTCCGCCAAATGCCACATAATTAAAGGCATTTTTCATAGAGTCAGAATTGCCCGTAGCATCAAAAACAACCGTCGGCAAATGACCATTCAGATACCGCCTCAGTATATCGGCTGAAAAATCACTTTTTACTTCTATTGAAATATCCGTTTGAAATACATTTTTAGCAAAATTCAACCGTTTCACATTTGTATCTAAAACCGCTATGGTAGCGCCCGTGAGTTTAGCAAATTGAACGACTGACAAGCCAATGGGTCCCGCGCCAATGACTAAAACTATATCTTTTTCACCGACTCCCGCCCGCTCAACCGCGTGAGCGCCAATACTCAAAGTCTCTACCAGAGCCAATTGCTCAAAACTAAGCGTATCCGAACGGTGCAATTTTTGAATCGGTACTTTCAAATATTCGACCATACCACCGTCCACGTGTACGCCTAAAACCTTTAAATTTTCGCAGCAATTGGATTTTCCATTCATACAAGATTGGCAAGTGCCACAATTCAAATAAGGCTCAACGGAGACTTTATCGCCTACTTTAATTCCAAATTCCAGATTCCAGATTTCAGGCGTAGAAACGTTGGAATCTGGAATCTGAAATGTGGAATCTGAAATCTGAAATGTGGAATCACTTCCTAATTTCACTACTTCTGCTCCCAACTCATGCCCCAAAATGCGGGGATAGCTAAAGAAGGGTTGCCGCCCTCTAAAAGCATGATAATCCGTACCACAAATCCCAATTTTACGAATTTTTAAAAGGGCTTCATCGGGTTGCAATGTATCATTGAACTCTTTTTCAATGAAATGAAAATCGGACGGTTCTTTTAACACAAGGGCTTTCATCGAGTCCAATTTTTAGCCACTTGACGCTGCGTTCCTAAGCCTTCAATGCCCAATTCTACGACATCGCCCGCCTTCAAATAACGAGGTGGTTTGAAACCCAAACCCACCCCAAAAGGCGTACCCGTTGAAATCACATCGCCCGGCAATAAAGTCATAAATTGGCTCAAATAAGCAATGACAAAAGGGATTTTAAAAATCATATCATCCGTATTCGAGTCCTGCAATTTTTCACCGTTTACAGTCAACCACATATTGAGGTTATGTGGGTCGGGTATTTCATCTTTCGTCACTAAAAAGGGACCTAAAGGCGCAAAAGTGTCATTACTTTTACCTTTTACCCATTGCCCACTGCGCTCTAATTGAAATTCACGCTCTGAATAATCATTGTGCAAAGCATAGCCCGCTACATAATCCATTGCCTCCGATTCTTCAATATAACTCACTTTTTTACTAATAACCACTGCTAATTCAACTTCCCAATCCGTTTTTACCGAATTGCGGGGGATAATTACGTCATCATTAGGGCCGCACAACGCCGTGGTTGATTTAAAAAACACAACGGGTTCGGGCGGTATTGCCATGCCCGATTCAGCGGCGTGTTTGGCATAATTCAGACCAATGCACACAATTTTTGAAGGACGTGCCACGGGTGCTGCATAGTTGATTTTCTTTGAAAGAAGCGGTGTCGCATCCCCCCTCAGTACAATGTCTTTTAAGCGCGTCAAACCATCCGTTTCGAAAAATTTTTCGTCGTAATCTTTAAAATATTTAGCAACACTGTAGTTCTTTCCATCGAGTTCAACGCCACATTTGGCTTTTCCCCCGAGTCCTCGGGGAATAAATTTAAATAATTTCATTGTATAATCAGTTGATTTTTAGTTATTTAATTTTGTAAAACCGCCATCTATGGGGTAATCACACCCTGTGATAAAACTTGCTTCATCGCTGCACAAATATAGAGCCAGTGCCGCGACTTCATCAGGCGTCCCCATACGTCCAATGGGCTGCGTTTTAGACAATTTTTCAAACATTTCAGCTTTATTATCCGGATAATTTTTTTCTAAAAAGCCATCTACAAATGGTGTGTGAATCCGAGCGGGAGAAATAGAATTGCACCGAATATTGTCTTTTAAATAGTCCTTTGCGACAGATAATGTCATGGCTAAAGCGGCTCCTTTCGACATCGAATACGCAAATCTATCGGGAATCCCGACCAATGCCGCAATGCTCGCCATATTCAAAATAACACCACCGCCATTTTGTTTCATCAAAGGAACCGCCGCTTTCAAACAGTTATATACGCCTTTAATATTGACTGAAATAATACGGTCAAAATCATCTTCCGATGTATTTTCCACGTTCCCAACGTGCGCAATACCTGCATTATTGACTAAAATATCTATTTCCCTTATTTTTTCAAAAACGGCTGAAACCGCCGCTTGGTTGGTCACATTGCAAGGATAAGCAGTCGCTTGCCCGCCCTCTCCATTCGAGTCTTCACGGACAGTATTGATGAGATTTAGCGTATTTTTTGCCGATTCTTCGCTCAATTCTATGATATGAATATCCGCACCCTGCTTAGCAAAAAGTACTGCAATGGCTTGCCCGATGCCGCTACCACCACCCGTTATAACTGCCTTTTTATTTTTTAAATTAAACATATTAAAATGAGATATTAAAATCTTAAAGTATTGTTTATCAGGACTTACTTAGCTGTACAGCCGCTTTCGCACCGTGTTCCGAATCTCGGAACTGATTTTACAGGTATTGGCTGATTTTACACTTTTTACTAAAGTTACGTGTAAGGTGCAGCGCACCGTTCTCTCGGTAGTTTTTGAAACAAACGTTGTTTACAGGTGCAGCGCACCGCTCTCTTTGTAATTTTATAGAACGGTGCGCTGCACCTTACACGATGAAGGCATTACATTTTCCTACCAAGAGAACGGTGCGCTGCACCTCACGCGTAACTTCATTGATTTATATTGTTTTTAAAAATCAGTGAAAACCTATATCCAACTAAGCTATTACGATTATCAAATACTTAATCGTTTTTAGGTGCTTCCGATAATGTATCCGCATTGTCTTTTAAAATATCTAAATAATTCTCTTTTGAAACGACTTTAGTACCCGTCACAGCTTCCACACGCACCCTTGCTTCGCCCGCCGTTTTTCCGCCTTTCACCGCCGCTTCATGATTTTCATTAAAACCTTGAGCATCTTGATTTACGGCAATCATTCGGGTAGTTTCTTCTCCCAATGCCGTTAAAATGAGCTCAATGGGCGTCATATGGTCGCGGAGTTCTTGGTTGGGTTGGGTCAACCCTTTATGATTTTTATGTTCGGAAGGTGTTAAACCGAATGTTCCCTTAGCTATGGTAGCCGTTAGAATCGAAAAATCTTTATTGTCAGAAATGCCCCTGTTTTTCCATTCGTCCGTCAACCGTTTTCTGGCTTTGATGCTTTCTACCCGTCTGGTTATCCACTCGTCGGTGTATCCTTTGGCTCGATAAATTTCGGTCATGCGCTCAAAACTCAACTCAGGGTTTTCCGTTTCTTGAATGTGTTCCTTACCCACTGAGGCCAACCATAATTTCAAAGGTTCCGCTTTTGGAGAAGGTACAGACATGGCGATGCGGAGAATACCCTCGGTGTTGGCACAATCAGTCAATCTACTTTTCCCATCATGAGCCATCATTTTCAACTGTCCGAAAAAATCGGACGTTTCATTTAAGCCCTCAGCAATCAATTTCTTTTTCAAATCAGACCAATATTTGCGGGGTCTGTCCGAATGCGTCAACAGTTCGATAACGTCAATAATCGAAAAATACCATTGCTCATTGTGCCATACTTTTCGAATGTTGTTGCCTTCAAAGGGCAATAATTCACTTTCCATCGGTCAAAACTTTAAATTTTTTTGTCAAAATAGGTTATAGTTTTTCCCTGCTGTTTTTGAAATAACAATTCACTATAAAATTACAAATTAATCCCTCTTCTCCAAGGAATAAAATCATCTTGCCCTAAAATTTCGGCTTTCGTCAAATATTCACCGGACGCTAAACCAATGAGATATTCCAACATAGCATCGCCATTCTGTGCAATAGTTTCTTCACCGGAAATAATTTTACCGGAATTAAAATCAATAATATCTGGCATTTTAGCCGCTAAACGATTGTTCGTGGATACTTTTACGGTGGGCGTCACGGCATTACCGGTTGGTGTGCCAAGACCCGTAGTGAAAACAATCAAATTGGCACCCGAAGCCGCCATGCCGGTAGTTGCCAATACATCATTGCCGGGAGTACAAAGTAAATGTAAACCGGATGTAGTAGGCTGTTCGGTGTAATTCAAAACGCCTGAAATGGGTGCATTGCCTCCTTTTTTGGCTGCCCCAGCGGATTTAATGGCATCCGTAATCAGCCCATCTCTGATATTTCCTTTGGAGGGGTTCATATCAAATCCTGCCCCTACGGCTTCAGCTTGAGCGGCATAAGTATCCATTAAAACCATAAACTTTTCTGCATCTTCCACTTTCTCGCATCGGTTGATTAGGTCTTGTTCTACGCCACAGAGTTCAGGAAACTCGGCAAGAAAAGTCCTGCCACCCAAAGAGACCAAAATATCAGAGACATGACCCAAAGCAGGATTGGCAGAAATGCCCGAAAAACCATCTGAACCGCCGCATTTAAGTCCCAAATTGATTTTAGAAATTGAAGCCGGTTGGCGGTCAATTTTATTAATGTCAATCAATCCTTTGAAAGTATCGCGTACGGCGGCACTCATCAAGGCGTGTTCAGTACCGTATGTTTGTTGGTTGAAATAAACTATGGGCTTATCGAAACGCGGATTGCGCTTGTATATTTCTGCTTTTACATCTTCAATTTGGGTTTTTTGACAACCCAAACTCAACACCGTTATACCGGCAACATTGGGATTAAGGCAAAAACCGGCAAAAACTTCCGCCAAGGTTTGACAATCCTGATTGGTGCCTCCGCAACCCATTTCGTGGGTCAAAAACTTAATGCCATCCACATTCGGGAAATGACGGTTTTGCACTGAAGACACCATTTTTATATCTTCAAATTGAATCAAATCAATTTCCGCCAATTTGCCTTTCCCATATAAATCAAGCAATTGGTGCACTTGCCAACGGTACTTGTCGGGTTGCGCAAAACCCAATTCATGCTCAAAAGCATCTTTGAGCAGCAAAATATTCCGATTTTCACAAAAAACAAGGGGAATAACAAGCCAATAATTGCGCGTGCCAACTGAACCGTCGTTGCGGTGGTAACCCATAAATGTTTTATTCACCCATTTGCTGACATCGGGTGCTTGCCAAGAAGCGGGCTGGCGTTTGGTTAGACTGTATCCTTCCGATTCATGACGAAGATTGGCGGTAGAAATCCATGTTCCTTGAGCAACGGGTTGTGTTGCTTTGCCCACTAATACACCATACATAATGACCTCGTCGCCTATACTGAGGGGGGTCGTCGTGAATTTATGTTTTGCTTCGATATCGCTTTGTAAAGCAAAATCATACCCATATTGCTCGATTCTTGTGCCTTTTTTCAAATCTTGTAAGGCAACCAATACATTATCGGCAGAATGCATTTGGGCAAAAGTCTGTTTCATACTCTCTTCTATTTAATTTTTAAGAATCTGTTAAAAGCACAACTAAACTCCTCGCTCCGTGCGCCCCAATTACCAAGGATTGTTCGATATCCGCCGTTTTTGAAGGTCCCGCAAGGAATAATCCAAAGCCCGTTTTAGTAATATCCAATTGGGCATAGGCTTCGTGCATATTATTGAATATCTTTTTTTTATCTAAAACAATGATCAAATGTTGAGTGATAAAAGGCAAAACCCGATGCCCGCCGAAGTCTGATTCATCCAACCAAATTGAGCCATTTTCAGCCACGCCAAATTGACCCCTTAGTATCGCCACATCCACTGGAGCTAAATCGTGCGGGTCGTTGATTTTAGAAATATCTGTATTCCCAAAGGCAATTTCAGGCACAAGATTAATAGTTGTTTTAGCATCCGAAAATTCGTTATTAACATAAGCTTGATTATTGAGGATGCGAGGATTTGAAGATTTGAGGATTTGAGGATTCAAATCCTCAGAAATATCATCAATATTTTCAAACGCTAAAACCGTCCCGCCGATACCCCTCAGTACCTCCGTGAATTTTTCAATTTTATCGCTAAAATTAGCTTCAAAACTAATATTTTGAGGCATTTCTACCCGTTCTTTTGGGCGATTTTGGCGTATTTTATTTAAAATTAATTCTCTACTCATTTTATAAGTGTTTAGTTTGCGGTGTTTAGTGTAGAGTCTAAAAACTATACACCAAACACTAAGAACTCCTTCATTTCCTATTTTTTAAATACCAATCCCTAAAACTTTCTTTGGGTGCTTCGGGCATATCTCGCTGTTTGTACCACGGATTCAGACCATTATTCACTAAAAACGGCGCAAAACGCATGGTAGAACGCCCAATTTTACCCGCCAAACGATATATTTTAGGGTTTGATAAAACGGTATTCATCAATTTAATCCCTTGTTTTTTACTGAAATCAACGTATCCTTCTTTTACTACTTCTTGCCTCCATTTCCAAATTTGGTCGTGAATATCAATCTTTACGGGACAGACATTTGTGCAGCTTCCGCATAAAGTGGATGCAAAGGGTAAATCCGCATTTTTTTTCATATTCAAATTGGGCGCGAGAATAATACCGATGGGTCCCGCCACCGCACTATGATAAGAATGCCCACCGCTTCGGCGATACACCGGGCAGGTATTCATGCACGCACCACAGCGAATACATTTCAAAGAATTGCGAAAATCAGGACGTCCCAATTGCGTCGAGCGACCATTATCTACTATCACAATGTGCATTTCCTGCCCTTCTCGTGGTTTTTGAAAATGGCTTGAATATGTGGTAATCGGTTGCCCCGTTGCCGACCTTGCTAAAAGACGTAAAAACACCCCCAAATGCTCCGCTCTTGGGATAATCTTTTCAAATCCCATGCACGCAACATGTACTTTGGCGAGGTGCGCACCCATGTCAGCATTGCCTTCGTTAGTGCAAACCACAAAACCTCCCGTTTCGGCAATTGCAAAATTAACCCCTGTGAGGGCTATATCGGCAGCAATAAATTTAACACGCAGATGTTGACGAGCCGCTTCAGTCAAGTATTGTGGATCGGTTGCCCCTTTTTGAGTGCCCAGATGTTCATGAAAAGTATCCCCAATATCTTGCTTTTTTAAGTGAATAGCGGGCATTACGATATGGCTCGGCGGTTCATTTCTCAATTGTACAATGCGCTCACCCAAGTCCGTATCAATGACTTCAATGCCATTTTTTTCCAAATAAGGATTCAAATGGCACTCTTCTGTAAGCATGGATTTTGACTTAACTATCTTTTTAAAACCATGCTTTTTCATGATATTTAAAACAATGTCATTGTGTTCTTGAGCATCAACTGCCCAATGAATTGTGATACCATTGGCTTGTGCTTTGGCTTCAAATTGCTCCAAAAGGGTATCCATATTTGCCAAAGTATGGTCTTTAATCTGAGAAGCGAGACCTCTCAGTGTTTCCCACTCCGGCAATGTCCAAGCGGCTTTATCGCGCTTTTGGCGGATAAACCATAGGGATTCGTCGTGCCAATTGACTCTTGGTTCGTCGATATTAAAAATGTCCGAAGCTTGTGCGTGATTCATTTTGAATTCAATATTTCAGCAATGTGAATGACTTTCACAGCCCTTTTTTGTCTTTTTAGAATCCCTTCCATGTGCATCAAGCACGACATATCGCCGCCCGTGATGTATTCTACTTGATGTGCTAAATGATCCGCTACCCTATCTTTTCCCATTTTCACGGAAACGGCTTCTTCCGTTACGCAGAATGTGCCACCAAAACCACAACATTCATCCGATCTTTCCAACGTTACTAAATCCAGTCCTTCAACTTTTTTTAAAAGTGAAATAGGTTTTGAAAATGGCTCTCCTACCCTTTCCGACATCGAACTCAGACCCAACATGCGTTGTCCATGACAACTGTTGTGCAAACCCACGCGGTGCGGGAATGATGATTCTATATTTTCTACTTTTAAAATGTCCGTTAAAAACTCTACCAATTCAAAAACCCTACCCCTCAGTATATCCGCCTTTTCGGGGTCTTTTTCACTGTGTAAATGCTCTTTTATGTGTAAAACACAACTACCCGAAGGCGCAACGATATAGTCAAAACCGGCAAAATTATCGATAAAATTAGCATCACAACCCTTTGAAAGTGACGCAAAACCCGAATTTGCCATGGGCTGCCCGCAGCAAGTTTGGTTGAGTGGAAAATGAACCTCGCAGCCTAATTTTTCCAAAAGTTCCAAGGTAGCAATGCCCACTTTAGGATAAAATTGATCCACGTAACACGGTATAAATAAACCGACTTTCATAATTTTAGATTTTTTCCCAAATGTAAGCGTCTCTCAGCAACTTACATTTACCTATTTTGGCATTTTTCATTCATTTTTTGGATAATTGCTGCTTAACTAATGCTATAATTGAAATATTCGATTCATTAACAGCCATTTTTCACCTTCTTTAGCTTCTTTGAGTGGTTTTTGAAAACGCCACATGAGTTTTTCCCATGCTTGTACAGCGGGATTTGAGGCATCCATTGCCCCTTTTTTTTCAAAAGAAAAATCATCCGTGGCTTCCAAAATCATAAACAGACGCGTCCCAATCCGATAAATTTCGAGATGCGTAATACCCGCTTCACGAATACTTTTTTCGATGGCTTCGGGTATTTTTTCGTGGTATCGCTCATATTCAGCAATGAGTTTGGGCGATTTTTTTAAGTCGAGAGCTAAACAGTGGCGTTGCATGAAAATATCAAAGTATGAACCGGACATTAAGTCTGGCGAGTGATGAATGATTCATTTTGAGAACTTAATTTTCCCATTGCAAAGAAAAGGCAGATTATTGTACTTTATTTCTACTATTTTGACAAATATTGATACTATATTGGCTTTTTTTATTTTATTTAAAATTTCGACTCTTCATTCAGTGACTTTTAATGAAAAAAACGCGAGACAATTTCTGCTTAAAATTTGAAGCAAGGTTTTTACATCTTATAGGTATACAAGGTTAAATTTTTTTATCTTTGTTCAATGAGTTAAAACGGATAAAAATATAAACCGAAAAGTATTGACTTTTTATTCAATATAGAACCTACAAATCGAGAACCCGAATTTACACCTATGAGATTATATCCAATGCAAAATTATCTGTTAAAGGCTCTCAATATCCGCACACATGAGGCGAATCAAGTCTATATCCTCCTCAAAATAAAATTCGTTTTAGGTTTGGCCACCTCTTTTCTGGTAGCGGGTAGCATGACCTTGTTTCTATCTACTAATTCGCCTCATCAATTACCGTCAGTTTATTTGCTCATAGCTTTATTGTTGTTGCCCATAAATTTTGTCTATAATTACCTCGACCACCATTACAAACCTGTGAGTGTACTGCTTATTATTACCGCATTTAGTGGTGTTTCAACAGCGGTTTTATTTGCTACCCAAACTGTTCTGGAATTGAGTTTTTTAGCGTTTATTTTCACCGCTTGGAACTTGGTGCTGTACATGTTGGTGGGATATGCTTTTTGGGGTCTTTCTTCAACGGTGTTCAATGTACGAGAAAGCCGCCGCGTTTTTGCCATCATTGGAGCGGGCGATATACCCTCAAAATTATTGGGATATTTATTGAGTTCATTTATTATACCTGTCATTGGTGCGTTAAATTTTTTGGGAATTTCAGTCGTTTTATTTGCCATTTGTTATGTTTATTTCGTCATTATTAAGAATGAAATCCCCAAAAGTGAAGTTTATGAACACCATGCAGTGCTGGAAGAGAAGCATAAAAACTTTCTATTGGATATATTTGGCAATAAATTGATTCTTTTTATTTCACTTCTATCTTTCATCGCTTATCTCGTTCACTTATTTATTGATTATACGTTTTTGAGTGAAATCAAAGAAAGATTTAAAACCGAGAAAGAATTAGCGACTGTCATTTCCCTGTTTTTTGCCGGGGGTAGAATTTTAGCTTTTGTGTTTAAAATGATTTTTTCAAGTCGGGTTATTTCTTCGCTGGGTCTGTACAAGTCCTTAATCCTCACCCCGGCGATTACTTTTTTTATCTGCTTATACATCTTGGCGCTCAATGTGGTGGGTGACAATGAACACATGTTTTTGTATGTTTTTGGATTCATGGCAATTGTCTCCGAAATTTTGAGGTCAGTCATTCAGGAACCCGTCTTTTTTATTCTTTTCCAGCCTTTGTCTATACACACGCGCTTGAAAGGTCATTTGGTAGCAAAAGGGTATATTTTCCCGATTGCCTTATTGGTTTCGGGCGTTTTTTTGAAATTGATACTCAAAGACGATAGCCCTCTTTCTATACCTTTTATAGTGGCGGTTATCGTCGTGTATCTGATATTGTGGATGTTGGTTATTCCTTTGATAAAACGGGAATATTTTGCGGCAGTTTCACGTTCCATTCAAAGTGGTTTTTTCACCGGTCAATCTATGTTTCTGGAAGATGGGGATGCTCAGAGCATCTTGCTGAATAAAATAATTACCGGTAAACCAATTGAAATCATTCATGCTTTGGATTTGCTGCAACGATCCGGTTTTTTCGACTATAATGCCGTTTTGGCTCAAACATTGAAGCATAACACAGACCCTCAGTTACTGGAATATATCTTGGATAATGTCAGCAAGTATAAAATTACCGAATTATTTGCCCCGTTGCAAGAGGCACTGCCGACGCTGAAAACCGAAAAATTAAGACAGCAGACTCTTAAAACCATTTTGGCTTTGAAACCATCAGAAGTGCAGCATTACAAATATCTTTTGAACGAACCGACCGATAGTTGTACTGCCGAAGTATTAATATCCATGATCAGAAACGGTGGTAAAGCGACTGATGAAGCTTTAGATACCTTGCGCAATAGGGCTGAATTTTACTCTTATGAAGATAGGCTGCTGGTGGCTGCTGTTCTTGAAAAAGAAATGGTTGCGCCACATGGTTTAACGTTATTAAAAAAATTACTGACTGATAAAGATGACCGTATTGTTCTTAAAGCTGTGAATGCCGCTTGTAAGCAAAAGCAATTCGACCTATTGGAGACTATTATAAAGGCTAATTTGAAATATCCACAACATAAAAACGCCTTTATTCAATCTATGAGTTCATATGGCGACAATCTTTTTAGAGACCATGCCCACAAAATTATTGCGGAATATCCCCAATTAATCAATTTTTTCATTGATATTGCGACTAAAACCGAAGGTGTCAACGCTTTACAATTCTTATTGGAGTCGTTTGATAAAGATGGGGCTGAGAATGGTAAACTTATTCATATTTTCTACGAAAAAAAATATGTTCCAGCGTCCGAGAAAATTCCTTTTTTTGATGCTTTGTTGGATAAATGTATGGAGGATATCATTAAAAAATATACGATGCTGAGTGATTGGACAATTGCTAAGGGGGATATTAAGGTACAGTCTGCTATTTATGAAGAGGTAAAATATCAGTTTGTGGAGTGTATTGAATTGTGTGGTATTCTGTATGGTCATCAGCACACACGACGCATTCTTCAAATTTTTGATATGGAAAATGACCACAGACAAAGCAATGCTTTGGAGTTGATGGAGTTGATAATGCCCAAAAAGCATTTTCTGCGTTTAGAGACGATATGGGAAGGTATTTTAAATTTCCAAAAAAACACAACCCAAACATCTGCCATCACACCGGCACAAAAAATGATTTTAACCGACATTATGGCACATGGGCAGGCGTTTAAGTCATGGACAAAATCCATTGTTTTATTTCTGTTGTCTAAATTTCCGGATGCTGCTGCTGATATGTTAGAAAATAACACTACGCCCGTTTTGCAACCGATAGAAATTGAAACGAGAAATTATTTGATACAAAAAATGGGTCGTCAATGATAAAAACTGTTCTGAATTTTGGGAATCTACCCCCCTCAGTATAGCCAAGGTTTTACATTGATTTCAAAAAAAAATTCATCATTCATTATTCATCATCAATTTATGTTATTAGTTGAAAAAGTATTAATGCTCAAATCTTCCGCAATCTTTCATTTCACTCCCGAACAAGAGTTGATTGATTTGGCCTATATTATGAATGAACAAATTGTGCCGACGGGCACCGTGCTTTTCGAAAAAGGCGATGATGGAGATAGTTTATATATGATTTACAAAGGCTCTGTTCGGATTCATGATGGTGATTATTCGATAGCCATATTGGGGGAAAGCGAAATTTTTGGTGAACTTTCTTTGTTAGATGCGGAACCGCGTTCAGCTACTGCCTCAACTTTAGAAGAATGTACCCTTTTGCAGCTTAGCCAACACCCCTTTTATGAGGTGTTACAAAACAACCCCAATATCCTGAAAGGTATCATGAAAACGCTTTGTCAAAGATTGCGCGCTACTGATAAAAATGCAACGGAGATTTCCAATTTATTTCAAAATAAAGAGTGAAGAAATGAGGGATTATGAATGATGAATTTTTACATGTGTCCAATTCATCATTCATCATTTCCAACATATTTTCCAAACCGATATCACCAAAATAAGTTGTTTTAGCAACATCGGCGGCATCTTTGCCTTAGTCTAAAAAGACTCTTCCTCCTATCACAACGTCTTGGGTAGCATCAAAAGTGTACCATTCACCTTCCAAAAAGGCTTCAAACCAAGCATGCAAATCCATCGGGTGTAATTGGTACAAATAACCCACAACAAAGCGAGCTGGGAAATTGATGCTCCGGCAAAGGGCAATGGCTACATGCGACAAGTCTCTGCAAACGCCGTGTTAGGCAATCAAGGTGTCCAATGCTCATGTAGTAGAATTACTGCGATTGTACTGGTATTTGATATTGGATTTGACCCAAAATTGAGTTAACCGTCCTTGAGGCATAAATGTAAAATGAGAGGAGTTTCTTGGAGTCGAATTTTATTTTTTATTTTTTTAATACAGAATATTTGCTATTTTTATGTGAAAAACCCATTGAAATCATGAAAATAAAGTTACCCGTTTCTATTCTTGTTGCGTTATTAGTAGCCGTGACTCCAACATATTCTCAAGATGTTATTTTTAAATCCAATCCCGCTTTTGAGCTGACCCAAAAAGGCAGACAAATCACAGATATGACCCAAGATCCTCATGGGTATATGTGGTTTGGAACCGATCAAGGTTTATATCGCTACAACGGATATCAAACCTCGCTTTACATAATGGCGGATAATATTGCCGCCTCTAATTTTATCAGGAAAGTATATGCCGACGATCAAGGTTTGATATGGTGTGGGTCTCTTTTTTCAGGGTTAGACTGTTTAGACCCCCAAACGGGCGTTTTTAAGCATTTCAAATCCAATAGTAATGACCCCGCGGGGTTAAGTTCCAGTATGATTAATGATATTATAAAAGACAAAAAAGGGTTTTTATGGGTAGCAACGTCTAAAGGGTTGAATCGGTTGGATAGCAAGACGGGCAAATTTACTCGATTTCAAAATGACAAAAAAGTGCCTACCAGCCTGAGTGATAATGATGTCAATGTGTTATACGAAGATAAAAAAGGCAATTTGTGGGTAGGTACTGAGGGGGGGCTCAATTATTTTAATGCAGCCAATGGTCAGTTTATAAAATTTGTTCATGACCCACAAAACCCGAATTCGTTGAGTAATAACAGTATAAAATCTATATTCGAGGATAGCCGAGGTCTTTTTTGGATTGGAACGGATAGAAACGGTTTGAATATTATGAACCGAGCTACCGGCTCATTTCAACGGTACAATTTAGCTTTTACGCAAAGTGGTAACCCTGCTTCAAACAACAGTGAGAATAATTTTGACTATATCAAGTTCATTCAAGAAGATGCTGCCAATAAGATTTGGGTTGGAACGGATAATATGATTGGCTTTTATGATTATAAAAACAATAAAATAACCTATTTTGATACAAAAAATGGGGCAAATGTCGGCTTAAAGAACAGTAGTTTGACTTCCGCTCTCATATCACGGGATTCTATTTTATGGATTTCAACCGTTAATGGTATCGTCTATCAATTAGACCCTTATCTCAAGAAAATACCTTATAGAACGACGGAAATGGATATCAACGGTATGCACAGAGACCCTACCGGTGTATTGTGGTTTTTACATTATAACGAACTCCTCAGATTCAATCCCCGAACCGGAGAACAAATAGTTTTTAAGCACAATCCGAAAGACCCCCAAAGCCTTAGCCCGCTTTCGAATACTATGAGTTTATATAAACGCTTTTCGGTGGGGAAAAACAATAAATTATGGATTGCGACTTATGGTTATGGGATAGATTGTTTCGATAAATCAACGCAATTGACCGCTCATTTTCGACATATTCCGGGCAATACTCACAGCATCATGCATGACACGGCTGATTTTGTACAGGAAGAGGGAGATTATTTATGGGTTGGCTCGACCGGTGGATTGGATAGAATGCACCTCAAAACGGGCAAATTCACACATTATCCAGTTACGGAAGATACAACCGGTTTGATGAGTAATTTCATCCTGGCGGTTTTTACGCAAAATAAGGAAAAAATCTGGATAGGCTCCATTGCCGGTTTACATCAGTTAAATCCCCTGACCGGCAAGTTTAAATATTATCTGAAAGGTATTGCTATCAACTGTATTCAAATAGATGGAGACGGGGTTATTTGGCTGGGTACTGACTATGGGCTTTATCAATACAATGCTCAAACGGATAAATTTAACTTGTTCAAAGCCCCTTATGGGAAGGGCATAACCGATTGGATAGAAGATATTCAAGAAGATGAGAAAAAAAATTTGTGGATTGGCTCACAAAGTAATCTTTTCAGAATTAATCCATCCAGAGATTATATCCGCATTTTTGATGAAAAAGATGGGGTGATAAAAGGCCAGACATGTTTGCGGGGGTTTGGCACCTCAGGCGAAATTTTGTTTATTGAGGGTAAAGGTTACTATTCGATTACCGACCGCGATGTTAAAAACAATCCTTTTCCGCCTCAAGTCGTTATTTCAGATTTTCAGATTGTCGGGTCTTCTTCAAATAACAAAGTATCTCTGAGTGACCCGTTTGCCGGTAACAAAGAGTTGGTTTTGAAGCATTATCAAAACGTCTTTTCGTTCAATATTCTGCCCATTCATTACACGAATCCCGCGGAAAACAGGGTGCTTTACAAACTTGAGGATTACGACACGGATTGGCGACCGACGGATAGTGAAGGGAAGGCATCCTACTTCAATGTGCCGCCCGGCGAGTACGTTTTGAAAGTAAAAGCATTTAATAGCTCGGGGGCGTCGTCGGTAAGAACCTACCTCCTCACCATTGCGCCGCCGTGGTGGAAAACATTGTGGGCGTATCTCTTGTATGCTTTGGCTTTATTGCTTTCTATAAGAGCCTATTCTCAATACCGCTCCCGTAAATTGAAAGAAGAAAATTTGCTTTTGGAAGAAAAAGTGGTGCACAGAACCAATGAATTGGCTCAAAAATCAACGGAATTGGAGAAATCATTGACCGAATTAAAAGCCACTCAAAACCAACTTGTGCAATCCGAAAAGTTGGCTTCGTTGGGTGAATTGACCGCCGGAATCGCCCATGAAATACAAAACCCGTTGAATTTTGTCAACAATTTCTCTGAACTCAGCGTGGAATTAGCCCATGAACTAAAAGAGGAGATTAAAAAACCGGAAAAAGATTGGGGGCTAATAGAAGATTTGACCAATGATTTGACGTCGAATCAAGAGAAAATCAACCACCACGGCAAGCGGGCAAGCAATATCGTGAAAGGGATGCTCGAACACTCGCGTATAAGCTCAGGGGTCAAAGAACCAACGGATATGAATGCCCTCATAAAAGAAACACTTCCGCTGAGTTACCACGCGATGCGCGCCAAAGACAAGTCTTTTAATGCCGATTATAAGATGGATTTGGATGATAATCTCGGTACTATCAATATCATTCCCCAAGACATGAGCCGCGTATTCATCAATCTTTTTAACAATGCTTTTTATGCCGTGCATCAAAAGAAACAAGTGTCAGACAATTTACCAATTAACGGTAATTATATCCCCTCTGTATTGGTGAGTACCCACTACTCGGCTCCCCCTTTGGGGGCGGGGGGGGCTATCGTTATAAGAATCAATGACAATGGCACCGGGATGCCCGAAGGTGTACGCGCCAAAGTCTTCCAACCATTTTTTACCACCAAACCCACAGGGCAAGGCACAGGCTTAGGTCTTTCATTGGCGTATGATATTGTGACAAAGGGGCATGGTGGGACATTGGAAGTGGAAAGTACAGAGGGGGTCGGGACTGAATTCATCATAAAATTAATGATGTAACAGCTCAAAAATCAGTGTAAGGAATAAATTGTTCCATTTTTTGGCATTAATCAATATGCTGTTTCCCGACCGGTGGTAAATTTCATTAAAAAGGGTTTTGCTTTTAGAGAAGAGGCGAACACGAGAATGCGGACACCCTCTCAGTATGAGCATAGTCCGTCTCGTGATTTTTTACCATCTGCGGATTTCATTTTCAGTTGCAGACAATTTGAAAAAAAAATCTTATATTTGATAAACTTTTCTGACATTGTACTTACCTATATTAACTCTTTAGAGTCAAGTTCTCTGTTTTCCCAAAATATACAGTTCAAACCCTTTGAAAATGAAACAGTTAACCCTTATTCTTCTCTTTTTTTCTTTGAATGTTTATGCTCAAAAGAGCGATGTTTTTCGTATTGATAGCTTGCCACAACAAGGTGTTTTATTGGATAAAGGTTGGAAATTCCATGCGGGTGATAA
>JANPGW010000031.1:0-2484 GCA_031424115.1 Saprospiraceae bacterium
ATATTGAGCATTGCGGGAGGTCTGGCTTTGGTGGGATTGATTGGCTGGAGTTATAAAATGACTTCCGGCAAAAGCCGCTTGAATGTGGACACCGAGCGAATTACCATTAGTGAAATAAAAAAAGGGGCTTTTCAAGAGACCATCCCCGTGAATGGAACAGTTTTGCCACAAACAACTATTTACCTTGATGCTCTGGAGGGTGGGCGCGTTGAAGAAAAATACGTCGAAGACGGTGCCATGATGAAGCGCAATCAACCCATCCTCCGATTGAGCAATACCGATTTGGAGTTGAGCTTGGCGAATCAAGAAACGCAGGTTTTTAATGTGTTGACGCAGATGAACATTTCTAAAAATTCAGCCACGCAAAACACTATCCGTCAACTCAACCAATTGGCGGATGTGGACAATGCTTTGGCGGAAGCTGAACGCATATATAATCTGAATAAAACGCTCTACGAACAGGGTGTCATGGGCGTCCAAGAATTTAAACAAGCAGAAAATAATTACAACTATCAAGTTAAACGTAAAAAACTGACGGAGGATATTCTGAAACAAGATACCGAATCGGTCAGCCTCATGAGCGTTCAAGACAAGGAATCACTTAAAAGAATGCAAAATACACTCGCGTTGATGCGGCGAAAAGTAGGCGATTTGGTCGTCCGCTCCCCTATCGACGGTCAATTGACCTCTTTGGATGCTGAAATTGGTCAATCTATTAATCGCGGTATTCGCTTAGGTCAGATTGATATGACGACGGGGTTTAAAATTCGAGCCGATATTGATGAGCATTATATCAGCCGCATTTATGCCGGTTTGAAAGGCACTTTTAGCCTTTCGGGAAAAGACTATAATTTGAGCATCAAAAAGGTTTATACGCAAGTGACGGGTGGTCGTTTTCAAGTGGATATGGTTTTTGACGGTAAGGTACCCGAAGGCATTCGCAGGGGTCAGACGCTGCAAATTCGCTTGGCTTTGAGTGATGAAACGCAAGCGATTTTGTTGCCTCGCGGCGGTTTTTATCAGCAAACGGGCGGTAATTGGATTTTTAAAGTCAGTGAAAATGGGTCGGTTGCTTTCAAAGCGGATATTCAATTGGGTCGCCAAAGCCCTGATTATTATGAAGTTTTGCAAGGGTTAAACCCGGGCGATAAAGTGGTGACGAGTAGTTACGAAAACTATGGTACGATGCAGGAACTTGTTTTGAAAAAAGAATAAAGAGCTTTTAGCTATCAACCATGAGCTATGAGCCCCCTCAGTATTTCTTGGCTAATAGCTTAAAGCTGACTGCAATATCCGTAAATCATTCTTCTAACTTGTACGGTTTCTTCTGCATATTGATTAAAAACTTCTTCTGAAATGTATTCAAGTGCTTTTGAAAGAATGAGTTGATATTCAAGTTCGGAACTTGAACCAATTGAAATTTCTAAAAAATGTTTTAATTGAGGGTTTGTACCTCTGCCACAACCTTCAGCAATATTAGTTGGTATGGAAGACGAAGAACGGCGCATTTGAGAGGTTAATCCAAATAATTCATCTTTAGGAAATTGTTTAGTTATTCGGTAGATAACCAGTGTTAATTGGTGACTGCGTTTCCAAATGTCAAGTTTTTTAAAGTCTCTCATTTATCATTAATTTTTATTAAAGGAATTTTAGCGATTACGAACAACTATCAAAAATTTAGACCTTTAACCATAATACTACGATTTTATAATGCAAGGATAAATAAAATTTAATAAAACATCACAAATCGGCTATGCTTTCGCCTGCTCAAAGCTCAAGGCTTAAAGCTAATAGCTCTTTAAAATTTTATACGATGATAAAAATAACAGGTTTAGAGAAACTTTACAGAACTGAAGAGGTAGAAACAATTGCCTTAAATAAGCTCTCATTTGAAGTAAAAGAAGGTGAATTTGTGGCGGTGATGGGCCCCTCAGGCTGCGGCAAATCCACATTACTCAATATTGTGGGCTTGCTCGATGACCCCGATGCGGGCAGTTTTATGTTCAATGGTATTGAAGTCGCTCAATACAATGAGCGCAAACGGGCAGATTTGCGGAAGCACAATATCGGTTTCGTTTTTCAAAGTTTTAATTTGATTGATGAATTGACGGTGTTTGAAAACGTCGAATTGCCGTTGATTTACACGGGCGTAAACGCTGCGGATAGGAAAAAGAGGGTAGAGGAGGTGTTGGATAAAATGCAAATCATGCACCGTCGCAATCACTTTCCACAACAGCTTTCGGGCGGACAACAACAGCGTGTTGCCGTAGCTCGGGCAGTAGTAAACAATCCTAAATTAATCCTTGCCGATGAACCTACGGGTAATTTGGACTCTTCAAACGGCAATGAAGTGATGCAGCTTTTAACCGACCTTAATGAACAAGGCACAACTATTATCATGGTGACGCACTCTGAGCATGATGCACGATACAGTCATCGGATTATTCGGATGTTGGACGGACAGACGGTGACGGAGAATATTTT
>JANPGW010000032.1:0-16133 GCA_031424115.1 Saprospiraceae bacterium
AAAGCGTCTGACACCTTGAAACTCTCGAATGAGCCCCAAAAATAGATATATGCTTTGGTCAGCTTTCATACTTGGTCTTTTTAGTAGCGTACATTGCGTTGGCATGTGCGGGCCCATTGTATTGATGCTGCCTTATAGCCAAGAGACACGCCGCAAAATGTTGGTGGAAACATTCACCTATCACGTAGGGCGTGTAACGATATACTCCATTATGGGGTTGTTGTTCGGATTTTTAGGACGAGGACTGGCGTTGGCTGGTTTACAACAGTCTTTGTCAGTCCTTTTTGGATTTTTATTGATTTTTATCGCTGTTTTTTCCTATAATTTTGAAAACCGCATAGCCTCATTTGGCATCTTTAAAAAAATGAGCGATGCGGTTCGACGCGGTTATTCTCGGGTTCTGAAAAAGAAAAATGCCCATTTTTTGCTCGGTATGCTCAATGGTTTACTGCCTTGCGGGATGGTTTATTGGGCAATAGCCGCGTCTATGCTCACTTTCAGCCTGACCCAAGGCGCTGTGTATATGCTCCTTTTTGGATTGGGCACCATGCCCTTGCTGATTGGTACATTGTTAGCGAGCAGCATTTTCAAAAAGCAAATGATTCGACAGTTCTATCAGCTTGTACCGCTTTATCAATTCGCCCTCGGCGTATTTCTCATCTGGAGAGCTTATGCCATAGACCCTTCAGTATTCAACTATCTCTCTCCGGTTCCGATGTGTCATTAACGTTTGCTTTGATATTAATCATTTTTCACGGTGACGCTTATCATCGCACCCCCCTCAGTATTGGCTCATATTTGTAGTATCAAAAGTAAAAATGTATGTTTTGCTCAAAACCATATTTATCATCATTTAAATACACTCAATCATGAATCTCGTTGCACCTGTTTCATCAATCATGACAAAAAGCCTTTTCACTGTTTCACCGGACGACCCAATGCGCATCGTGAAGGACATTTTTGACAACAACAAAATCCATCACATTCCCGTCGTTAGACTGAAAAAGATAGTAGGCATCATTAGTAAAAGCGATTTTTTGTCATATTATACCGGTTTGAGCCGCCATTTTGAAGATCGGTTCATCAACGAAACGCTTCTTCAACTCCACAAAGCGGAAGAGATTATGACCCATAAGATTGCTAAAGTTGACCCTGACGACCATATCGCTGTGGCAGTTGAGGTATTTAAAGAAAATATTTTACACGCTCTACCCGTTGTAGAAAATGGCGAATTGGTGGGCATCGTGACGGTTCACGACATCATCAAAATGATTTCAAAAGATAAAATCAGCGATTTGGATTATAAAGCCAGCGTATAATCAACCCTTTTTACAACACCCGATAGTGAGTATAAAAAAATAGAGCTATGAAAACTTTTAAAAAAATAATTTTTGCGACGGACTTTTCGGACAATGCTGTCTCTGCGTATCGCTATGCCCGCCAATTGGCACAACGCCTTAACGCGGCAATACACATTGTCAATGTGTATGAAATACCGCTTAATCCTGGAAATCCGAATTATATTGATACAATGCCTCCCGTGGAGGAGATGGACAAACTGGCAAAAATGCGTTTAGCACGCTTTGTCAATGAGTCACAGGAAGGTAGTAACACGATAGTAGCAAGCCGCGTGAAAGTGACGAGCGAAGCTATGATTGGCTTTCCGGCGGATACTCTCATTGAACTGTCAACCGACCCCACAGTAGATATGATGATATTGGGTAGCACCGGCGAACGAGGATGGTTGGATAAAATATTCGGCAGCGTGGCAGTAAAAGTTGCCACCGAAGCGCATTGCCCGGTTTTGTTAGTGCCCAATAATGCTGAATACAAAAGCGTTCATCACTTGCTGTATGCCGCTTCGTTTGATTCGGCTTCACCCAAAGACATTCATTTGGTGTTGGATTGGACAAAATATTTTATGGGTGACATTCACTTCGTTCATGTCAATCTGCCAGGTGAAAAACACCCGAAATTGGACATCATCACGTTCAAAAAATTGTTGGAAAGCGAACACACAAAAGTCCCTTATGCGGTGGAAGCTGTTTCAGCAGAGTCTATTCCGGTGGGTATTCAGGCATATACAAAAGAAAATCCGATTGATATGCTCATCACCGTTACCAAGCACCGCAGTTTCTGGGACAATATCACCCATGCCAGTATTACCAAAGCGTTGGCATGGAATACGCATATCCCGATGATGGTCTTGCACAAGGATGATAAACTTCAACCGCCAGCATGATGATAGTCATTTTATAGTTATGAGTATGAAAATATCTTTGTGTTGTATTAAAAACTACCAAGAAAAAAGCCAAAGAAATTTCGGTTTCTTAAAAATAAAATAAGATAAAGGAGTGTTTTAAATGTTGTTTGGGTGGAAGGAAGCGGACGCCTTGAGCCGCTTCCTTTTCTTTGTCACCCAATTGAAAATTATAAAAATTCATTTTTTCACTCATTCAACTTTAGAACAAATGAAAAAAATTAAAAATATCCTCGTCCCCACTGATTTTTCTCTGACGGCAAAGAACTCTTTTCGCTATGCTAAAATGTTAGCCGAAACCTTGGACGCTACCGTAACGGTGGTGCATATCAACGAATACTTTATCCCCGTTTCAGAAATTGCTATCGCTCCACTTTCTGAAACCGAGGAAAGCCAGATTGAAGAAGCCATGGATACTTTTGTGAGCGAAGATGTAGCAGAAGGCGTGTTGGTAAAAAGCAACGTGAAGACGAAAATATTAAAGGGAGATCCGGTTGAGCGACTACTGGCGTTGTCAGAATCCGATGATGTAGATATGATAGTGATGGGTTCGACAGGACTACAGGACTTTTTATCCAAAATAATCGGTTCTACTTCCCTTGAATTAGCTAATAAGGCACATTGTCCGGTTATCTTGGTTCCTCGCGACGCCAAATGGCAACGCATTGATAGAATCATGTATGCCAGTAATTACGACTCGACCACGCCTAAAATGATTAGAGAAGTCACGGAATTTGCGCTGTCAGTGAATGCCGCCGTTCATTTTGTTCATGTTGAAGATTTTAATCCTGAACAAGAAGGCAAAGTCACCGAAATCATTTGGGATGAGTTGTTTTCACTGACGGATCCGAATTTGGCTTTTGAAATTCATTCTATTTATGGGAATGATAAAATAAACGAATTGAAGCGATATGCGGAATCGAATGACATTGATTTAATGGCATTTGTCAGCAAACACCGCAGTTTTTGGGGCAATTTGATGCATAAAAGTGTCACTCAAAACATAGCCGTCTCTACGCATACACCTATGTTGGTCATGCATTTGGATGATGTTTAGTATTTAATGTGTGGTTTTTAGTCTGTCTAAACACTAAAAACTACACACCACATACTAAAAAAAATGTTTAGGTTGTTATAAAAGTTGGGTTAGCCATCATGTGGGAGGCGTTTGAAGTTTTCAAAACGCCTCTTTTTTCATTTTTTACCCCCCCTCAGTATCTCCCATTTATCAAAGGGAATAAATCACCGGTGACAGTGATTTTTATCATGCCGAATAAAAATTATATATTCTAATTTTGTTAAAGTTCCATTTTATGAAAATTTCAATCCATAAATCAAAAACTGTTGGTGAAATTCAAAGCGAATTTGAATAGAAAAAAAATGGTTTACCTTTAAAATATAAGCAGAATGAATATGAACATTAATAAAAATCGGACAATTGCAGAAATACAAATGGAGTTCGCGAATATGTTCCCCTTTTTGAAAATTGAGTTTTTTACACGCCCTCACGAAGCGGGCGGGGCTTCATGGTCTAAATACATGGTTTTTAATCGGACAAAAACAATGGGCGAAATTGGTAAATTGAAATCCGATGAAAACGTCTTTGAGGTAACTCCTTCTATGAGTGTGAATGATTTTGAGCAAGGTTTGCAAAACCAGTTTGGTTTATCAACCCAGGTATTCCGAAAATCAATGGGTTCATGGATTGCCACTACCGAATCTGACACTTGGACATTAGCCGTTCAGAACGAAAAAGGGCAGCAATCAGCATCCAATGTTGCCGAAATGGTGTTTGCTGCACGGGATGGTCAAGAGGACTAAATGACTTGGCTCTTATTCCTTTTGGGCTTTTGAGAACATCTTGGCTATTAGATATTGACTTACTGACTTCTATTTAATACTTTTACAGTAAAAAAATGGGTGTACAAAAAGAGGAAATCCGCTTTTTAGAGGGACCACAATCCAGATGGGAAGAATTCAAGATGACGGTAAAAGTTATGCTTGATTTTATTAGAGGATTTCGCGCTTTACATTTTGTGGGTCCTTGCGTAACAATATTTGGCTCGGCACGCTTTGATGAGCGCCATGAGTTTTATAAAATAACCCAACAACTGGCTGCCGACATTGCTCGAATGGGATTTACGATTATGACCGGTGGCGGACCCGGAATTATGGAAGCCGCTAATCGGGGCGCAAAAGATGTCGGTGGGCGTTCGGTGGGTTGCAATATCCTTTTACCCAAAGAGCAAAAGCCCAATCTTTACCTCGATAAATGGGTCAATATTCGCTATTTTTTTGTTCGTAAAACCCTGCTGATTAAGTACTCGTATGCTTTTGTGGTGATGCCCGGCGGGTTTGGAACACTCGACGAGTTTTTTGAAGCCATTACCCTTATCCAAACGGGGAAACTTTTAATGTTCCCGATTGTCATTTTTGGTAAAGATTTTCATCAGAATCTTATTGAACATATTGATACCATGGTACTGAGGGGTACTATTTCGAAAGATGATTTGACATTATTCTTAGTGACGGACTCAATTGAGGAGGCTGTTGAGCATATTCATCAAAACGGGATTCACCGTTTTAATTTGAAACCCAAAGAAGATATTAAGCCGGTTCCATGGCTGTTAGAAAAATATTTACAATAAAAATCACCTGCTATGAAAGACAAAGTATTGGTTTCAGAATTTATGACGCGGTATTTGATTACCGTCTCTCCGAATACAACGCTCAATAAAGTGTTTGATATCTTTGAAAAAAACAACATCCATCATGTGCCGGTTGTAGATGGAGAAAAACTGGTGGGGATGGTGAGTAAAATAGATGTTTATAAAATCACCCACTGCATCAACCTCTTCCGCTCAAAATCTAACGAAGAGTACAATGAAAAACTACTTCGTTCTTTGTTGGCGGAGGAGATAATGACCAAAGATGTAGTCGTTTTATCGCCGGACGACACAGCTTCACAAGCGGCGGCTTTATTTTCGCAGAATAAATTCCATGCCTTGCCGGTGGTAGAAAATGAAAAATTAGTCGGTATCGTCTCAACATTAGACCTTATTGAGCTGGCTTTTAATGAAAAATTGAAACCGGCGAGTTATTGATGTCACTTAGTAATGAACAAATAATAACTTGATTCTTTTGTTTAACACATAGGCACATAGGGCACATAGTTTTTTTTATAAAAAATTGATAATAAACAAGTTACGTATCATTCTATGTGCTCTATGTGCTCTATGTGCCTATGTGTTAAATTGAAAATACACAAGTTTTTTTTAAGCGTTACTTACACGAATGGCACGAATTTTTTTAATATTCGTGCCATTCGTGTGAAAACACCTTTCAAAAGCTATAATTCATCGTCTTTTTAAGGTTCAACACCGAGTCTCTCAATTTTTTAACGTTCCGTTTTACCACCCCATTCGCCGATACCGCCCGAAAGGTTAAATATTTTTTCAAACCCATTATTGCCTAAGGCTTTAGCTGCCTGACCACTGCGGTTGCCGCTCCGGCAATAGAGAAGATAGGTTTTGTTTTTATCCAGAGTCGCCATTTTACGACTGAATTCACCCGACATCCAATCCATGTTTTTAGATTTGGGAATGTGTCCGGTTTTGAATTCGCTGACAGTCCGCACATCAATCAAGACGGCATCCGGTGTTTCGGCAAGCAGTTTTTCAAATTCTGCACCGTTGACGTTTTTATAAGCAGCCGTGCCGCCGCCACCAAAGAGTCTTTGAAAAAAGCTCATTTTTGATTTTTTTTAGATTGATTACGTAGTTTATCAAGGTGTGAGACACTTTCAAAGTGTCCCACACCTATGTATTATTCCGAATAATTATACCATATATTGTTTAAGCGCATCCTCCAATTGTGGCGCACTCAATACACCCGATTGCCGCCATTTGACCTCGCCTTTTTGGAAAATAATAAGCGTCGGCACCGACTGTACGCGGTAAGTTTGAGACAATTCAGGGTTGTTGTCCACGTCAATTTTGACAATTTTAGCATTATCGCCTACCCTGCCTTTCACGTCTTTGAGTATTGGCGCCAACATTTTGCAGGGGCCACACCACTCGGCAGAAAAGTCCACCAATACAGGTTTTTCGGAAGCGATAAGATCTTTGAATGATACTTGCATATTATTTGCTGTTTAAATGGTTGAATGATTATTTGATTTCTTCGTAGGTCGCCTTGTCGGCATCATTGGGTGCCCGAAATTGTCGAGGCTGACGAGCCGGGGCAGCACAACTACCTCCCACACAACCCATATTCAAAGCCGCTTGTATAACAAAAAAGCCACCCATGATACTGAATAAATATTCGTTTTCTTGGATGCCGGCTATCAGAAAATATGCCCCAATGGCTAAACGCAAGGTGCGCATAAAAGTCCAATTACTCAAGAGTGTTTCCAGCATTTCTGTTTGATTATATGTTGAATAAATTACAAAGTATATTGTCTGTCGGCGTTCAACGCAAGCAGATTGATATTAAAACACAAATGTATGAACATTTGTTCATTTAATCAAATTTTTTTTCTTTTTGCGGCTTTTTTAAGTAGATGTTGTATTTTAATTGGGTTCTGACAATCATGGTTTAAAACTTTGAAGAAGTTGTAGAAAAGTATGACTCAATTACTTATCTTAGGCACTAAATTAAGCGAGCGATACTGTCCATGAGGACTCGTATTAAGAGGCAGGTAATAATTCATCATTTCATCATTCATTATTGACTCATTATGCCAAAGAAAAAACAACAACTTCGCAGCCAAGACTGGTTCGGAAAAGAGGGGAAAGACGGTTTTATTTACCGCAGTTGGATGAAAAACCAAGGCTGTCCGGCGCATCAATTCAAAGGAAAGCCTGTAATAGGTATTTGTAATACGTGGTCCGAAGTGACACCCTGCAACGGGCATTTTCGGGATTTAGCGCAATCGGTCAAAAATGGTGTTTATGAAGCCGGTGGTTTCCCGTTGGAGTTTCCCGTGATGTCGTTGGGTGAAACATTGATTCGCCCGACCGCCATGTTATACCGCAATTTGGCAGCTATGACTGTCGAAGAGAGTATTCGAGGAAATCCATTCGATGCCATCGTGTTGTTGACGGGCTGTGACAAAACGACGCCTTCGCTCATCATGGGTGCAGCAAGTGTCAATCTGCCGAGCATTGTTGTCACCGGTGGTCCCATGCTCAATGGGCGTTTTCAAGGTAAAACCATTGGCTCTGGTACAGATATTTGGCGTTTTAACGATGATTTTAAAACGGGTAAAATCACCGCCGAAGAACTCGAAGAAGCCGAATCTTGCATGAACCGCAGCATCGGACATTGCGCTACTATGGGCACTGCTTCCACCATGGCGGTGATGGCGGAGGCTTTGGGCTTGACATTGCCCGGTGCGTCAGCGATACCGGCTGCCGATGCCCGAAAAAAAGTCCTCGCCCACATGACCGGTATGCGTGCCGTTGAGATGGTGAAAGAGAACCTGACTATGTCCAAAATTTTGACCAAAGAAGCCTTTGAAAATGCCATTATGATGAACGCCGCAGTGGGCGGTTCGACCAATTTTGTCATTCATTTATTAGCGATTGCGGGACGGATTGGCGTAGATTTAACCTTAGAAGATTTCGATAGGGTAGGGTCTAAAATGCCTTTTTTACTCAATCTCATGCCATCGGGTAAGTTCCTGATGGAAGACTTTTATTATGCGGGTGGGCTACCGGCAGTCATTCGCGAAATGTCCGGATTTTTACATAAAAATGCTACAACCGTGAATAATAAGAGTTTGGTCGAAAATGCCGAAAATGCTAAAAACTGGAATACGGACGTGATTGCGACTTCCGAAAATCCCATCCTTACTGAAGGGGGTATCGCGGTGGTGAAAGGGAACATTTGTGAAAACGGTGCAGTCATCAAACCGTCTGCTGCATCGCCCCATTTGATGAAACACACCGGTCGAGCAGTCGTTTTTGAAACCATTGAAGACTATCACGCCCGCATTGATGACCCCGATTTGGACATTGATGAAACTTGCGTAATGGTTCTGAAAAACGTGGGTCCCAAAGGCTATCCGGGAATGCCCGAAGTGGGGAATATGGCTTTACCCCGAAAAGTATTGGAAAAGGGCATTACCGATATGGTTCGCATTTCGGATGCCCGCATGAGTGGAACGGCTTATGGTACGGTGTTTTTACACGCTTCGCCCGAATCTGCCGTAGGGGGTAATTTGGCTTTGGTTCAAAATGGCGATATGATTGAAGTAGATGTGGCTGCTCGCTATATACACCTCCACGTCAGTGATGAAGAATTGACAGAACGGCGCAAAAAATGGCAACCGATTGATTTGGGCTATCAGCGCGGCTACGCAAAATTATACATCAACCACGTGACCCAAGCGAGCGAAGGGGCAGATTTGGACTTTTTGAAAGGCGGGTCGGGGTCAGTTGTCAATCGAGAATCGCATTAAAAAGTACATTACGAGTTTTCAAATCGGTCAAACCTAAATTGTCAATGAAAAATTACATCACGTTCTTATTATGCCTTATGACACCTTTTGCCTATTCCCAAACCAAAACCATCGGGCAAATTGTCCGACTTGACCCGGCTTTAGATGCTTTAATTGATAAAAATGCGCAAATTGAAGTGCTGGCAGAAGGTTTCAAATGGTCGGAGGGACCCGCATGGATAAAAAACGGTGCATTCCTCATTTTCTCCGATGTGCCCACCAATACCATTTTTAAGTGGAAAGAAGGGGAGGGTATCAGCGAATATCTGAAACCTTCGGGCTACACAGGGCGCGGCACTTATAGCCGCGAACCCGGCAGCAATGGGTTGACTATCAGCCTCGATGGTCACATCATTGCTTGTGAACATGGCGACAGGCGGGTCACTATCATGCCTACAGAGGGGGGGGGTAAAAAGACGCTGGCGGACAACCATCTTGGCAATCGCTTCAATAGCCCGAATGATGTAGTACAAAAATCCAACGGTGATGTTTATTTCACCGACCCGCCTTATGGCTTGCCCAAACAGGAAAAAGACCCTTCGCGGGAAACGGGTATTTTTGGCGTGTATCGGGTTGACAAAAAAGGCAAAGTCACCCTCTTAATCAATGACCTCACTCGCCCAAACGGACTGGCTTTTTCACCCGACGAATCTATCCTGTATGTGGCTCAATCTGACCCCGATAAAGCCTACATCATGGCATATCCCGTTCTGAAAAACGGCATCTTGGGCAAAGGCAAAATCTTTTTTGATGCTACTCCCATGTCTAAAAAAGGTTTAGTAGGCTTACCCGATGGCTTGCGGGTGGATGCTCAAGGCAATATTTTCACCACGGCACCCGGCGGCGTGTTGATTATTTCACCGCAAGGTAAACTCTTAGGCAGAATCGAAACCGGGCAACCCACCGCTAATTGTGCTTGGGGAGACGATGGTTCAACACTGTATATGACGGCTAATATGCTGCTGTGCCGAGTAAAAACTAAAACCAAACCGGCGGTTTTTAGGTGACTTATGGATACAAATATTCAATTATTGGCAGATAAAAACCTCTCAAAGAATGGACACTCTTGGGAGGTTTTTTATTTTTTAGCCCGAACGCAGCGTTTTATCGCTTCATTATCGTACAGTATATAATGGATGAAAGCAACAAATATATTATCCAAATGATTGACGGTTGCAAAAAAGGTCAGCTCAACAGTCAACGAAGCTTGTATGAACATTTCTACGGCTATGGATTAAATATTGCCCTGCGCTATGCTCAAAATAGAGAAGAAGCTGTTGAAATATTGAATGATGCGTTTTTAAAAGTCTTTTCTAAACTCAACTATTATAAAATTGAGCAGCCCTTTAAACCTTGGTTTCGTCAGATTCTAATTTATACGGCGATTGACTACCACCGGGTACACCATAAATTTCCAACTTATATCGATATAGATTCGGTCACACAATTGTTGATTGATAGCGATACGCCTTTGCCTTTTTTGTCCCCGAATGAAGATGTATTGCCTTTTGTGCAAGCACTACCCCCTCAGTATCGCTTGGTTTTTAACCTCTTTGTCATGGAAGAATATGACCATAAAGAAATAGCGGCACAATTGGGGATAGCGGAAAGTACTTCACGGTCAAATTTAGCAAGGGCAAAAGAAAAATTGAAAGAAATGATACTTAACCGAGTGCCTAAAAATGGGCAATTGGTTTATAAAAGATATAAAAAAACAGGTTTTTGACAATGGATAATTTTTTCAAACAGTTTAAAGATAACTTGGACAATCTGCCCGAACCCGCTTTTGAGGAACGAGATTGGCAAGCCCTTTCGCATCGCCTTCCAGAGCAGCGCGAAAAGTACCCCCTCAGTATGTGGCTGTTATGGTTGCTCGCACCTTTGTTTTTGATGTCATTGGCAGCTAATGGTTTTCAATACAAGGCATGGGAAAATGCCCAAAACAAAATCAATTTGCTTGAAAATCGTTCTGAAACGGCTAATACAGTTGTTATCCAATCAGATACTATTTATAAAGTTAAAACGATTTTTGAAAGGGATACGGTTTATAAAACGAAGATTTTGCGCGAGAAAGAGATTGTTTATTTGCCTTCTTTAATTGATACTTTTAAAACAGTAACGCCTTTTACTGAAACGCTGAACCCGATTGAAAAACGACTTGTAGAAAAAAATGGTGTGCCAAAAGAAATGAGTGACAAAACAGATAATTTTAAAGATACAAACCTGGTTTTCAAGGACTTAGCACACATTAATTTAATTCCTTTAAAGAATATAGACATACTAAATTCCAATAAAATACCTGTATTTAACACCGTTCCAATCGTTTTAACTAAAAAGAAAACACTCAAGGAACGCCTTGAACCCTTGCGCCCAAAAGGATATAACGTAGGTATTTCAGCCGGTTTGGCGTATCCGATAAGCGATATTTTGAACAAACCTTCGGGTTATGCGGTGGGTGTGCAGGGGGAAATGTCTTTTTCGAACCATTTATCAGCTTGGGCAGATTTTCAATATATGCACTTGACTTATAATACGGATAGGATGAGTGAGGCTATCGGTATTCCCGTTGTTGCGCCTCCTGCGAGAGATTTCACATTCAGTCTCGTTCAAGTCAATCAACCAACGCTGCAATATGGGCTTGGTTTGCGCTATCGTTTTGATGCTCAAAAATGGGGACAACCTTATTTTGGTTTAGGGTATGGGGCTATGACTTCCTTGCCTTATGAAGTGTCCTATGAATTCAAAAACGGCGGTTTGGGAACGGTTTGGGAAGTTAGTCAAATAGTGAAAAAACAAAAGACTGATTGGGGTTTTCTTTTGCTTGATGCGGGTTTTGAAAGGCAATTATCCACGCATTATCGCTGGCAATTGGGGGCAAATTATCGGCTAAAACTGTCTAATGCTGCTCAATCGTATAGGCTGTTGGGGATAAAAACAGGTATTTTGTTTGATTTTTAAAATTAAGTATGAAACTGGTCTAAGTTGTTATTTTACAGTAATTAGTGCCGAAAACATGTAAAAAAACACATAATCCTCACTAATTATTGTCATACAAACGATTTGTGGACTTGATTTTGAGTACGGGGAAGTAAAAAATAGGCAAAATACGAGGGGATATAAAACCCACAAACGCTTGATTATCAAATAGATGGTTAAGCGTTTTTTCATTTAAAAAAGCAAAAATACTGAGAGGGGTATAGACTTAAAAAACACTAAATCTATACCCTCCCCATTATTAAAAACCCTTGTCATTACAAAGATTTAAGATACTCAACCAAATCTGTTTTCTCTGATTCATTCAAAGCCAATTTTTTGAAAGTATCGTAATGATTCACAACATCCATTAAGGTAGCAAACCGACCATCGTGATAAAAACCGCCTTTTGTATGCGTCCATAAGCCTTTTAAGCCTTGCGTTACATAAGTATTATCGGGTGAGCGGCTTGATTGAAAATCATCTATGCCAATATCAGATGCTTTGTGTGTATTCCATCCCGGTTCTGTAAACAATGGGGGAACGTGGCAACTTGCACATTGTGCTTTATTGTTAAATACCATCATGCCCCGCTGGGCTGCTTCTTTATTATAACTTCCTTCGGGTGCTTTTGGTGCAGGGATTGCTAATTGATAAAATTGCAGAGCTGCCAATTTACCTGTTACCATATCAGGATTGTTGCGTTTATTTCCTGCTCCTGTTTTTGCTGCTACAGGATATTTTTTTGCATTGTTAAGCCGCTCATCGAAAAAAGTTCCATTGCCCACCAATTCGAGATTGGCAACATAAGCGTTCCAATAAGTGACATCACCCCAACCGCCTGTCCAAGTGTGGAGCGTATGTCCTGCATGACCGAAGGCTTCAGGAATTAATGTAGCACCTGATTTTCCATCAGGGCGAAAGGCTTTGCCATCCAAATTTAAGAGGGCATCAAATTTTCCTGGACCCCAGCTTGCCAACACTTTTTTAACGGTAGCGACATCCACATTTAAAGCATCGGTAAGGGGTTTTAAATTGGGAGCCATTGAGACAATTGCACCCACGTTTAAATCCCGATTTGCCCAACCATCTAAACGATGTCCTATGCCAGATGCAAAGGCATCATCAACCGTTGAATGGCAAGATGCACAGGTAAGACCTATGGAGACAAGTTTTTTATTGCCATCAAAAGTGCCTTTTACGCCGACCACAGCATTAAGTTGTAAAAGAGTCAGCGTCACAGCGGGATCATCTAAATTTACTTTTCCTGCTTTGATAGCGGCTGCCACATCAGCAGGAATCACATCCATATCTACTTTTAGTCCTGCGGCAAGGGCGGCTTTAGGGGATAGTCCTGCGCCAACTCCACTATTTTTTTCACCAAGTATCGCTTTGTTCAATTGAAGCGCATCTGTCCAATAGGATTCGTCGCCAAAGGTTTCATAACGAAATGTTTGCTTGCCTTCTTTAAGCATTTGGGTAGCGTTCGTGGATATAGGGTCATCACCTACTTTAGAATTTGTTGCTGTATTATCTCCATTTTTAGCTTCGGATTGTGTGCAATTTGTAAAATTCACCAACAAAAAGAATAAAGCCATACAAAATGAGATGAGCAATAGTGGATATTTTTTCATGATTTTGATTATTAAATAGCGAATGAATTTTTACTATACAAATGTAAATGCTTTATTTTTAGCTTATTTTACACAATTTTGGGAAATTGTTGCATATTTCACACATTTACAAAATTGTATTATTAGCAAATACACCCCCTCCGTATTTTCTATTCATGGAATGGTTTTAAAAACGCCTGAACTCATCGGTAAAATGTAGCGGGTGATTTTTTCAGTTTGACTATGTTGCTTGATGTTACGATGCAAGGCATGGGCAGAGTCACTTTTGATGAGATCTGCGTATATCGGGTTAAAAATGGAAGAATCGTATTTGAACAATTTTTTTACAATACGGGAGCGTGAAAATGCTTAGGGGGTAATAAACTCACAAACGCTTGATTATCAAATAGATAGTCAAGCGTTTTGGCGTTAAAAAAGGTAAAATACTGAGGGGTGCTATTCGCACCTCTTTTTTTTAAATTTTAGAAAAGACGCAGCGTTTGGGTTACTCATTTACGTAAAGGTAGTAAATGACTTTTCTCACTGTTTTTAGATTAAATTTAATGAAAATGAAAAATTTAATAATTTTAGCTATCACCCTTCTAAGTGCCAATCATTTTACATCATGCGATAAGGAAAACCATGAGAATGGTATTGATATCAAGACTTTACCTGCTGCTGTTGTCTCCTACATCAATACCAATTATGCAAGTTATACGATTGACGAAGCCCAAAAAGACACGCTTTGCAACGGTACAGTCGGGATTGAAGTGGCATTAGAAAAGAAAAGTGCGGATGATATTGAGCTTTTTTTCAATAATGAAAATGCCTATATTTTAAAAGAAGAAGAAATAAAATATAGTGCCTTACCCGCCAATGTACAGGCTTTTTTTTCAACAAATTACCCCAATTATAAGCTGCCCAAAGATGCTGAAAAAATCACTTTAGCCAACGGAACCGTTCAATATGAAGTGGATTTGGAAGAAAAAACCACTAAAATTGAAAAAGAGGTAGCAACAAATGCAGACGGTTCGGCAAAAATCTGCGAACGATAATTCTCTAATTTTCTAAGCTATTTTAAATGAAAAATCTCACCATTATCTGGCTCTGCTGGGTGACAAGCCTGTCGTTTGCCCAAAACATAACATTAAGTGGTTATGTCCGAGATGCTAAAACGGACGAGTCGCTCATTGGCGCAACCGTCTTTGAAGCGACCCAAAAAGTCGGCACAACGACCAATGAATATGGCTATTATTCGCTCACCGTGATGGCGCATGATACGATTGGTTTGATAATTTCATTTATCGGTTATCAAGCGCAAGCGAAGAAGGTGTTTACGAAAGAAAACTTGCGCCTTGATATTGCACTTGCCGATAATACAGCAGTTTTAGGCGAAGTCGTTGTCAATGCGTCGCGCAACAACGACAATGTGCAACGGGCGCAAATGAGCGTGATTGACGTACCGATGCGGGCGATTATGACCCTGCCTGCCATTGCGGGAGAGCGCGACATTTTGAAGATTATTCAACTGTTGCCGGGCGTTCAATCGGGGCAAGAAGGCACGACGGGGTACTTCGTGAGGGGCGGCAATATTGACCAAAATTTGGTGCAATTGGACGAAGCAACGGTCTATAATCCCAATCATTTGTTCGGGCTTTTCAGTACGTTTAATGTCAATGCGATTAACCATGTCAAGCTGATAAAAGGCGGTTTTCCTGCCGAATTTGGGGGCAGATTAAGCTCAATTTTGGATATTCAGATGAAAGAAGGCGATAAAAACCGCTTTCATACTGAGGGGGGTATCGGCTTGTTGTCCGACAACTTGACGGTGCAAGGACCGATTCAAAAAGGCAAATCGTCTTTCATTGTTTCGGCGCGACAAACGCATATCAATTTATTGTTGAAAACCCTTAAAGATACCACAACGGCGTATCGGTTTTATGACCTCAATGCGAAGATGAATTATGAATTGGGTGCAAAAGACCACCTTTTTTTGAGCTTTTTTAAAGGTAATGACAATGCGGGATACAGTGCCGCCAATAGTTTGAAATATGCCACCGATTTTGGCAACACAACAGGTACTTTGCGTTGGAATCATTTATTTGGCAGTAAAATATTTTCTAATATTTCGCTTATTTACAACGACTATCATTTGGCTTTGAGTACCGAACAAAGTTCCTATTATTCAGCCCTTTTTACAGGCATAAAAGACATAACGGCTAAATATGATGTGACTTTGTTGCCCAATGCAAAACACACGATAAAAACGGGTATTGTTTACACTTATCACACCTTGTATCCTGCCGCTTTTTCCGCAAGGATTCCACGGCGAGGCAATCGGATAAACATCAATAAAGACAGTATTGCCGCATCTTATTCCAATGAAATGGCTTTTTATGCGGGCGATGAATACGACATTTCAGATAAATTTAGCTTGAATTATGGGGTGCGTGTACCCGTTTTTAAGGTAAAAAACAAGACATATTCCTACATTGAACCCCGTTTGACGGCAAAATTTTCCCTCAATCGGACTAATTCTATCAAAGCGTCTTATACCCGCATGAACCAGTTTTTGCATTTAATTCCCAATTCTACGGCGGGTTTGCCGACGGATATTTGGTTGCCTTCGAGTGCTCAAACAAAGCCTCAATTTTCGGCGCAATATGCTTTGGGTTATTTCAGCAATTTTTCGGACAATGCCCTTGAAGCCAGTGTTGAAGTGTATTATAAAAGTATGGACAATCAAGTCCAATTTGCCGAAGGCAATCAGCTAAAACTAAACTCA
>JANPGW010000033.1:0-13732 GCA_031424115.1 Saprospiraceae bacterium
GTTTCAATTCCAAAATGGTGCGATTAAAAGCCGTTGAAGTTAGACCTCAATGGCAAAATTTTATATGGCAAATGTAATAGTTTTTACAACTAAATCGAAATATTAATCCATTATTTTACCCGTTTTCTTGTTTTTATTGGGGGGCGCTGAATTCTCAAATGGTACAAAAGTCGTCAACCCCCAATAATAGGTTTTTATAAGGGCAGCGACGACTTTTGTACAGCCTTGATTATCAATCAGTTATAAAGTATTTCAGCAGGTCAATGAACATTTTATGCCACAGTGTGAAGTTAATAACTTTTCAGCGACGACTTACCCCCCCCTCAGTATAAAGACAAATCCTCCTTTTAGGACACATAAAATACTGATTATCATCATTTTACAAAAAGTTATCGGTCGAATTTTTTTCAACACCCACTATCTCCTTGTCCATCCATTTGGGATTGCGACTACTAAAGATAATCAAACTATCATATTGCTTATCCATGATTTTCGCAGCTTCTATTTTCATTTCCTTTAATTGTACTGCCGATATTTCTCCCTCAAATACTGAATTTTGTATCCAAGTCAAATACCGGCGCAGCAATTTCAACATTTTTACAACGCGTTTTTCCCCACAGTCATAAACAGCTATTATATACATTTCACCACCAAATTTTAAAAGGTTTGTAAGTCTCATCCATATTTAGGATAAATTTTTGCAATTTATAACACTCTAATTTCACCAAATGCTTATAGCTGACGGATTTATTTAAGCTGCGGTGTTTGATGGTTTCTTTGAGGCGCTCCTCCCATTCGCGGAGGAAAATCTCTTTGCCCTGTTTGTTCAGCAAGCACGAATTCAGGTTTTTATCAAAATGTTTGGCTTGCAATTCCCGTTTGTTGAGGAGTTTGAAAATCGCCCTATCCACCAAAATGGGCTTAAAAACCTCCGCAATATCCAACGCCAACGAATACCGCCGCGCTCCCGGCTCGTGCAAAAAGGAGATAGTGGGGTTGAGTTGCGTGTGATAAATCTGCCCCAGAGTCATGGTATAACAGAGCATATTACCAAACGAAATCAGGGCATTGACTTCATTGTTAGGTGCCTGCTTGACCCGGTTGCCCATCTCAAAATCATTCAGTATCAGGTCAAAACCATTGTAATACACCTGTCGGCAATTGCCCTCGATGCCCATCAACTCCGCCACGCTCATACTGAGGGGTATCGTTTTACGGTAACTTTCAATCCGTTCCACCAGTGGCTCAAGGTCTTTGCCGCGACGGTCGTAATATTTTAGATTTTTGACCATATTGTAGGTAGCACCTTCGATAAAAGACTGAGCAATAGCCAGTCTTTTTTTCGACGACATATAAGCTTTGGTCTGCTCTATCTGTGATTTGCCCGCCAATAGATAGTCCTTGGGCATAAAAGAACCCGTATAATGTTCATAATAATCGAAAAAATGCACCGCAATACTCTCTTTGCCCAAAAAATTGTACAAAGCCGAATTGGTATCCACCGACCCAAAAATGAATAAATCGCTGATGACCTCCACCGGAATATATTTAGCCGGTTGTTCCTTGCCGTGTTCGTCGGTGGCTACAAAGCACAGTGTGTTGTCTTTTCGGCTCATTCTGCCGGGGTTGAATAGATAAAAACTCCGTTTCATTTTTGTTATTTTATTTGACAATATTTAAAAAAGTTGACCCACATTTACTCATCCGCATAACAAAAATCAAAATAAGAGCAGTTTTTACACACCGGCTTGTTGATAACCTTTGGGCATTGCTCATTTTCTACTATTTTGGTAATCGCATCAATCCATTGAGGTATCAGAACCCTGTCTTCCTCCGTCAATTCGACCCCCTCAGTGTGCCGTTGTTTCGGATATTCTAAAATGCCTGTTGCGCCCTCGATGCCGTTTTGTTCCAGAATCCAGAGGTAATACTTGACCTGTGCATTATAGGCATGAGCCAATCTATCTGACTTTTTGATTTCGTGGACTATTTTATTCTTGGCATCATAAAAGTCAATTTTTACACCATCGAATTCCAATTCCGTATAGCGTTCTGCCCTTTGAGAATAAGTATTTTCTCCAATCAATTTGCCCTCATAAACCGTATCCGACGTATGTTCCATCTGTATATTATTTGCGTGTAACCACAACTCTCGGTGACAAATGTGGTAGATGTTGATATGGGTGGCGGTGATGTTTTTCATTTTGTTTAATTATACAATAGATTTGAAAATTGAAATTAAAGGGGGGAGGAAATCGTAATTATCCAAAACTTTCGTCTAAAAATGCAGATGAAGCAGGTATCTGTTCTTCTTTCTTCAGTCCTAAATCTTCATCATATTTTAAGTTAACTATAAAAAAATCAATATCATAAGATAGTCCATTGCTTAGTGGAATACCTATCTTGCTTTTTTCTATGATACCTTCATTAAACCAACGTGCCATTTCGCTTTTACGAATACCAACTTTAAGCATCTCTGCACCAATGAAATCAAATTCAAATAAACGTTCTTTGAATTTAGAGAATAATTCAGTTGGTAAAACTTTAATTCCATCAAACATTTTATAAAATTCTTCTTCTGCATTTTCACTCTCCATTAATGGTACAAGTCGAGAGACAGAATCTTTCAAATAGGTATAAACCTTCTCAAATTCGGCTTTATCTTTTGTATTAAAATCATCACCATAAACAATATCAAGCATTTCTTGTAAATCTCGTTCATTTACGACCCCCTCAGTATTCATTTGAATCTGGCGTAAAACAGCCAATGTTTTATCCATTATTTCAGTATTGGGATAAATGTATTTATCTTTTTCATTACGAACCGAAAAAACAAAACAAGGTTTTGCTTCTTTAATTTCATGCGGTGCTTTTCGATTTACCCGCCCAAAACGTTGTAATAAAGCATCAAAAGGCGCAATTTCAGTGTAAATAACGTCATAATCAATATCTAAACTTACTTCAATTGCCTGTGTTCCAACAAGTAACTTCGGTAAATTTTTCTTATCTTTTAGCTGTTTCTCTTTCTCAGCACGGTCTTCTCCATTAAATCCGCCATGCAAAAGAATACCCTTTTTATTACCGCCTAATTCTTCAAAAACTTGTTGCGCTCTTAAAACTGTATTGCAGACGACTAATACTTTTTTATTATTCTCTAAATCTTCTTTAATATCTTTATAAAAATCAAAAATCTCACCGTCTAAAACTTTAATTCTATGGCGTTTTAATTTTTCATATAAATCATCATCTGCTTCAAAATCGTAGGGTAAAGTACCATCAATTGTTAATGTTACTTTCAAACGCTCTTTTAAAAACGTTGGTAATGTAGCCGTCATAATAAAAACACGAACGCCGCATTTATTAACTGCAAACTCTAAAAGCACAATAATTTGTGCCAATACTGAGGGGTCATAAGCATGAATTTCATCGAAAATAAAATAGCCACCCGTCCATTCAAAAATCCCTTTTTCAAAGCCTTTTAAGCCGAAAATATGTTTTAATAATTGAAAAGGCGTTACAACTTTTAAAGGTGTTTGTAACGTTTTAAAAGTCTTCTTCAAATTTTTAATTTGGTCACTTACACCTTCTACACTCCCTAATTCTTCGACAAATTGCTGATATAAAACGGCATTTAAGTTACCATGTAACATACCTACACCATCTTTACCTAATCCTTTTTCATTATCGCCAAGTCGTCGCCACATAGCATTTATGGACGCTGTAAAAGGTAAGATATAGAAAGCACAGCCTAAACCACGTTCCTCTATTTGTTTTTCAAGCCACAACATGGCGGTTTCAGTTTTTCCTGTTCCTGTTGGTGCAGTTAAAATAGAATTACCAACAATTTGACTTGCTTCAATTTGATGATTATAAAAATCAGCATTTTTATCAATTAATTCTCGCCGTTGTTTTTGCAAAAAATTAAATCGAATTAAATCTAAATTAACTAATTCTTCAATCATTGCAGAACCCATGTGGTCGCATTGTTTCATTGCGCCAAATAGAAGCATTAATTTGAAATTTTGAGCTAATTCATTTTTTTTACGATTAAATTCTTTTAGCAATAAAAGCGGTTGTTTAGGCTTAATTAAATTTGGAAATATAACACCTAATTCTTTTGCTATTTCTATCGCCCCCTCAGTATCAACATACTTAAAAGCCGTTTTGAAAGAACGGTCTTTAAAATCATCAGTTAATTCATCTAATTCGTCAGGTTCATAACGTTCTACATATTTGTTTCTTAATAGGTCAAATGATTTATGATGTCCTGCAACAATTAAACGGACTAAAAACAATTCATCTTCTTCTAAATCCAATGCTTCCACAAAAGGTAATGAAAACAATTCATGCCTTTGAAAATCCCAATCTTTGGGTTTACCAGTTAATACTTTTTGGAAATCGCGGTGTGCTTTGCCTAAATCATGGCAAGTCACAGCTATACGCAATAAAACCCAAAAGCGATTGTCTTTTGCAATTTCTTCGACATTTGGAAACGAACGTTTCAATTTATCAAATATCAAAAGACAATCTTCTGTATGCTCTTTTAGGGTGCGTTTGGGTTCGGATTTGGCAAGTAATTCTAATTTTGGCATTAGTCAAAATTCAGTTGGTGAAAATAAATATCTATATCTTTTCCATGCACAGTATCACGATATGCTTCAAAATTGGCAGAAAGCGGTCGGCTGTGTGCGCCAATCACTGAATAAGGTTCTGTTCCAATGTTCTGACGCGGAAATGTATCTGTAAAATACTTTGGCAAAGGCTGAATTTGACCCGCTAAAAAATTACCACGTAATGGCACGATTTGACCGCGTACTTTTTCCGCTTTTGGAATTTTTTTAAGCTGGTCTTGCTCAATTTTAACAACTGTTGCTAAATCGTTCATTCGACCAAGCAAAATTTGATAATAGGGTTGTTTGAATAATTCAGCAATTGCAGCATCAGGTGTATAAATACGCAAAAATGGATTGACTAAAAACTCACGTCTAATAACATCAGAAGTAACTTTATTCGCCAATTTTCCATTTGCATCACTGCCGTATTTATAAACGGTTTCAAGGTCGGCGTTTTCGTTTTCTGCTTTTATTTCGTAATCAAAATAATAACCAATTGATAACTGTTTATGCTTCAAATATTCTCCTGCCGCAGCATTGATAAGACCCAATACCGTACTGAGGGGGGGGACTTCAAGCGTTGGTTGATACGCCGTCATTAAATTTGGATATCGAAAACTCGCTGTCCAACTTGTAATGTCTATTTTAAAAATGTCCATAAGTTGGGCGTTTTAACTGTTTACAATCTGGGTTTCCAATTGCGTGCAAAACGAATCAATTGCCTTATTAATAGGCAATAATTCAACATTTGCAAATTCAGCAGCTAATTTTTCCAATTCAGCTTGAATTTCATCCATAAAACCTAAACGTTTTCCAATGTAAACAGTACCAACAATTTGACTTTGGCAATCTGTCAAAACTTCACGCAAAGCCTCTACACTCAAACTGGCTTTATAGCCATAAGCATTGGCTTTTTCTTCAATAGCAATTTGCGAAAAAGGATGATTACCAGATGTTGTAGCAGCCAAAACAATAAATTTAGGCGTAACATCCGCCATATTTGATGCTTGCATTGCGCCACCCGCTAAAGTTTTCAAAGCTAAAAGCGTGTCTTTAGCCCGTTTTAATCGCACCGTTTGAGGCAACCGAACAAGTGTTTTAGCATTGCTTTTTGCGTCTCGTACTGAGGGGTCTTCAAGAAGTGTTGCGCCTGCTTCAATTGCTTCCTCACGACGTGGTTGAGACAAATTCAAAAAACCTGTTTTATTGTACGAAGAAAATGTACCAATTTGAGACACATCAAGGGAAAACATACCTTTCAAAACGGCACTATATTCTTCTTTAGTGTAAGGAACAGGATTGCCTTCATGTCGTGCTGAAACAGAAAAATGCTCAACTGTATTTGTTGAAGCGACGGCTACCAACGCTGAATTTTTCAGAGGAGAAACCCTTGTAACTGTTGCGTTTTCAGTTACTTGTTTGCCGTTTTTCATAACTGGATTTCCTTCTTCATCTAATTTAATGTCTTTTGTTGCCGCGACATAACCAAACACATCATCGTCCCCATAAACAATAGGATTAGCCTCAGAAATAACTTGGTTCTTTCCTGCGATTTTAGTCAAAGGCGACATAATCCAACCTTGATTTAATTGCAAAGTTTCACGCCACCAATAACGCCATGCTTGTCCCGAAACGTAAGGGTAAGTTTTTCCATTTTTGGAAATTTTCTTTACAGCAACGCCATTCTCGTCATTACTACCACCCGATTTTTTACCTGCATTATTGAGTGTTGCCACATCAATATCCATCAAGAGGAAACCTTGAACTGTCAATTTTTTCATTATGAATGAGTTTTTAAAATTTGAGAAATTTGAGTTTTAATTTTTGTCACTTGCACTTTCAGCGTTTGGATCTTTTTCATCAGGTAATTCGCCAACATCACCAACTTTGCGATTTGCTTCGTGAAGTTGTTCATACACAGCAATAAGCAAAATATTTCGCATTTCGCGCCATCCAAAGCCTTCGGGAAAGATAAATTCGACATCTTCAAGCCGAATCAAGGCTTCTTCATTGTCCTTGTTTTTTTCAACCAGTTTGAGTAAAGCAATAAACACATCTTGCCGTGAATTTGCGCTATTTAAACGCTTAATTGCTTTAGTAGTATCATCGTCTGAACATTTGTTAGCGACAAACTCAGCTACACGACGTAGCACTTGCAGGGTTCTTTTGTCCATATTTCTGATTAAGATTTGATAAAGTTCAATAATTTTAAAATTCAATTGTTTACCATTTACAGCCCATGAAAGAAACTCGTAAGTCAAATTACTTCCCTTCATTATTTTGTTTAATATTGGATTAGGATGTGATTCAGGCGCATCTTCTTCCAAGGGAGTTTCCTTTTTATCCTTCTTTTTATCGTCACCCATTTTGTAATGAGCATTAATAAAAGTCAACCATTCTTTTGAATACCGTTTTAAGCAATAAGCATAAAAATTAAAAGCAGAAGCAGACAATGTGTGTAGATTCAAAGCAACACCATTGACAAAATTTGAAAAATGAAATAGGTTTAAAGACACCCCCTCAGTATTTGGCTTATCAATGTCAAATTCGTATTTAATATCCTGTAAAATCCTTAAAACATAATCAAATAAAGCATTAGCAGGATTACTCGCTTTCGCTTTACGCAAGCCTTTTTTTATGTTTTGACCCAATGCATCAAAGTGTTTTTGACAATTTTCTTCAACAATAAATCGGTTAATACGCTCATCATTGCTAATAACAATTGCGGGTAAGCCACCTACTTGAACCACGCCTAAAGGCATGACAAAGTTTCGGACTAAAACTTCTTTGCTCACCATACTCCCATTTTCAAAAGCATGGTGAAAATTCATTAAACTACCCGCACCATTTAAAATAGTTGTACTACGTTCGGCTGAATAAACAACAGTTTCTCTACCTGTAATACGACAAAAACCTTTTTTTGAAGCGACTAATTCAGGTGCTTCATCCAAAATTTGGCGATAAAATGTTCGCGTTTCTAATAAACTTTTATCTGGTTTTCCGCCAAAAGAATTATGGGTAATTTTTGAATTTGCAAAAAATGGGTGCATCTTCTGTTCCCAATCATTGATATAGATTTTAGCGACTATTTCCACTATTTCTATTGGGGATTTTTCGGGATTTTTTTTTGATAAAAATTCCCAAACATAACCACCTACATCAGTGAAAGGGTCGCCTGTTGGTTGTGTAAACCAATTTATTTCAAGTTCTTTTATCATCTTTTTATATTTTTTTTTCAAAGTTAAACCCCAAGGTTAGGCAACATACCCCCCCCTCAGTATAAAATCATTTTTCTCACTCAATCACCTCACAAAACCCAAAGCCACTGCTACAACTTTTACCAAAACCGCTGAAATAAGCCACTTTGAGCCAGTCCGCCGGGGCATTTACCTCAAAATCGAAGGTGTAGCCGATGGTTTGGGTTGGTCGTTCGAGGGTGCGTTTATAGGTCGTGAAACCTTTTTTGCGGGGTTCGGAGAGTACCGTGAGCGCGCGCGGTATGGGCGAAGCGGTGTCGGCTGCGCTATTTGGGTAGGCAGCTTTGTATTTATTTTCGAGATTCGAGAAAAAGAGTTTTTCAAAATGGGCGTAGTCGGGTGCGCGATATTGGGCGTATCGGTCACTGTCGGTTTTTTCTGATATGCAAATAGGCATGGCGGCTCTGAAACGCATATTGTTGCCAAAAGCGGGAGTTGGTAGTATTTCCACGCCTTGCACGTCGCAGTCGAGGCGTCCGTCGGGTGTGACGATTTCTAACCGCTGATTCTGAAACAACCCCATCACAAACTTTTCGACGGCTTGATCCACACAAAAGGAGACGCGCCACTCGATGTTGCCATCTATAAAACGGATGGTTTTATGGTCGTAATCGTTGCGGAAGTACCCCCTCAGTAGGTCGAATGTGAAGAGTTTGAAGTTTTTACCCGTCGTATCATAGCCTTTTTCGTGTAGCCAATGACTGAATTCGGGGTCGGCGCGCTCCAATACTTTGTAAATGACCGCTTGCAACGCATACGTGTAATTCATCGAGATGATGCTATTCGGTCGGCAACGGAGTTTGAGTTTTAGTCTCATGGTTTATTGTTTTTGATAGTTTTCGTTTGCTTATTTGATACTCATTTTTTCGGTGTTATCAAATATGCTGCAAACTAAAAACATTTTATTTTAAAAATCAAATAAAAAATAAAATTTAAATACAAAAAGTTTATTGTTATATTGTGGTTTAAAATGGGTTTTGTACATTAATCAAAATCTTATTTTTTTTAATGATGGTACAAAGCTACCCCTACTGAGGGGGGGACATACCCACCACCACTCAATTATTTTGGATTTTTTTTAATTTTTATCAAAATTTTTTCTCCAATAACTTTGCAGCTTCCTGTTTTATATGTTCAATCAGTTCATCGGGTTCTAAAATAGCGACGATTTGAGTATAATAACCCATGATAAAGTTGGTTAATCCGTAAAATTGTTTGTTGACTTTACATTCAAGGTCATATAAGTTCTCGCCTTCGGGTGCGGGCTTTAAGTATGCTCTGGTAATGGGGTAACGCTCAACAAGGGCATTAAACCCGCCGATAGTCATACGGATATGGACTGAAATCTGATTGTTGTTATGTATTCGGAATGGGTCTGTCGCAAATATGATATGGCTGCCTTCATGAGTCCAAGCGGTATCTGTTACATCTAATTTAGTAATTCTTGAAATGAGGTAGTGTTTGACTCCTTTTTCATCGCAATCATAAGCGTGTATAGTGTCATCTTCTGCGCTGATATGAAAAACTTCAACAAATCTATCTCTTATCGTATTGCTGTTACTGGAGCGATATTCTTTCAATACGACAACTTTCTTTTCTTTCATAGCTCCTTCAAGCCTGTCTATTTTACCTAAAAAGTTTTTATCAAACGTATTGGGTAGTTTTGAAGCGTCATAAATTCGGCTGATTTTGCGTTCCAATTTTTCCAAATCGGCGTCATTCACCCCCAATTTCTTCAAACCTTGCATTATCCAATCCTCTTCTTTTGCATTAAAAACCATCAAGGATTTCAGATTGTCGAATTTTCTATCCATCGCAAGAGCATAGCGGTGTCTTTTGTCAGGTATTAATTCAAATCCTGCATTTTTAAAAGCTTCAAAGTCTTCTTTGATAGCATCTTTACTGACACTATATATTTTGGTGAATGCATCTCTTGTATAGAAAAATGGGCTTTCTATAATTGCTAAAAGGATGCGAAGTGAACGTGTTCTTCCCGTGTATTCTTTTTCAGATGCCATAGTCTCGTCGTAAGTGTTTGCGCTTTTATTTATTATTTAAGTTTCAGTTTACAATATTACAATAACTTGTTATAAAATAAAAATCTGTCTCTTATTTTTTATTTTTCGGAATAAAAAAACGCCTTGCCAATCATTGATTGACAAGGCGTTGTGATTCCTATTAATTAAACAGATAATAATTATTTGTTTAACTTTTTCATTTTTTTTCTTATGTTTTGAACAAAAGGGATTGATACTATGACAATGGAAGCGATTTTGGCATCATCAAAATCAGTTTGTAAAATCATATTTTTGACCACTTCCGCCTTATCTTTTTCGATACCTTTTTCAATCCCTTTTAGGTAAAGATAATCTGTTTCTATATCATACGTTATTGGCATTTCTTCAGTAATTTTAATTGTTAAATCTTCAATTTTACGCAATCTTGATAATATAATAAGTTGTTTTAAAAATTTGGACAACTCACTTGCATTAGAGGAAGTTGCTTTTAACCTTTTCACTATTAAACGCAAAATTCTCTCGGTTTGTTCTTTTGGGTACTCTGCCAACACAGCTAAAAGCACCACATGGGGTATTTGCGAACTCAGTAAAGTTTGAGTATCAAATGGATGAATATTGATGATGTCAAAACCCGTAAATATCTCCTCAACCTTCAGTTGAGAAGGCATTTGCGGTTGCCCAATGCCCAAATAAATCACTATGTGTTTTCTGATAGTATGAAAGATTTTTTTCTCAATCGTGTAAAAATAAAGAATCTCATTCAAAAAACAATAGTATTTTCCCCAAAAACAACGCCTTGCAAATCGTTGATTTACAAGGCGTTGTGTTGTTTGTGATCCGGACAGGACGCTTATCAAAACAAAGTAGGAAGGCTACTTGATAACGCAGTGAATATAATGTTTTAATTGATAATAAATGCTTTACAGATAGTATGTTATAAAAATATGTCCAGATCTAAAAGGGCGTTATATCATCTTTTTTTCTCAAGTCCGTGTCAGTCAAGTGTCACTTCGGCGCGTCCATACTCTCTAATTGTAGCATCATTTCTAACATCTTCTTGCGCATCTCTTGTATCTCTGTCTTATCGGCTGGGGGGCTTTCAGCTGCCTTACTCACCCCGCCCACATCCATCTCTTGTAATTCTCGCTCAACGTGCCTGTGTAAATCACCCCCCTCAGTATCGTTGCTTTTTTTGGGCGGTGGCGATGGTGGCTTGAATAACAGGTCTTCGAAAAGCATTTGTGTTGGAGTTCTTCCAAATAGCTTACAAAGAGAAACAAGCACATCGAGATTAAAAGTTCCTTCAGCATTTTCCCACTTAGAAATTGTTGTAGGATCTTTTTTTCCCATCAATTCAGATAGTTGACGTTGATTTAAATTCAGCCTTTCCCTTTCAGTAAGGATATTTTTAGCTACTATTTCACGCCAATTATCAGGAAAAAATGAATTAATTTCCATAAAATGAATTAATTTAAATTTTTTTCAAAAAAAACTTAATAAAAACTTGCATAATGAATTTATTTCAACATATATTTGCAAATGAATTTATTTCAACAAAGTTAAATCAAATTTAACTAAGGGAGCAAGAAAAGTTTTTAAAAAAAAGTAAAAAAGCCGAAAGCTGATGATTTTCACAGAAAAAGTATTTGAAGAAATAGATATAGATTATAGCACAGATGGTAAAATAAGAATGAACTCATTTAATACTATCATGAGAAAAAAAACTATCCATTATTTCTTTGGCATACCCTATCGAATGGTATGCTATCAACGAGTTGATGGTGAATTTTGGAAAGGTGAATAAAAAGTTATTCGAGCTTTCGCTTAATGGCTGATAATTGGGATTTGAGTTCTTGATTTTGTTTATATAATTCAATAACTAAATCTTGAATTTTAGAGATTCTAAAAATTGCAGGTTCAAGCTGTTGCCAAATTTTTGAATCGTTGTCTTTTAGCATATCAGTATTAGCATTAATTACATCTAATTTCCGCAATTGCATCATGATAGCGTCAAGCTTTTGTTCTTGAGTCATAGATAAGATTTTTTATATTATTAGTAATAACAGGCAGTTTAGTTAAAAAAACGGCTGCCTGTTTTTTAATATCGGTTCAAATATATGTATAATCATTTAATAATCAAATAGTTATATAATTATTTTTTGAAAGTCTTTCAACAAGGATTTGTTTTTGGGAATTATAAACGTCTGCTGTTTTTTTAACGAAGGGAGTCCCCCGGCTCCTTTCTTTTTTCAAATCGCTTTTAAGCAGACAATCAAATTTTGATTCAATAACCATTTAAAGTAAAAGTTATGTTATTAACAAAATTAATTTTCGGATTTATCGCTGTCTGCCTATTAGTGGGCAGTTTACTCGGTGGATTCTCTAAAAAGAGGTTATAGATTTATTGTGTTTAGTTTTTCATGTGTCGTGATTTTCGGTTTGTGAAAATGGGCGAGGTTTAAAGTGAAAAGTGAAAAGTGAAAAGTGAAAAGTGACCCCGAGTACTCGGGGGAAAAGTGTAACCAAGCCCGTTTTTTTTTCAACTTGAGTTTTTGTGTTTATTTGTTTATATGAAGGGGCTTCTACCTCTATTGAGGCTCCTTTTTTCTTGAAAAGTTAAGTTTCTTCATATCATTTTTAATGTTTTGAATCATAATTGAGCGGTGACACTGCCTTAGCGCTGAGCGAAAAGCAATAAGGCAGTTAACCGTTATTCGTTAACCGTTATTCGAATAACGAATAACAAATAACAAACAACGAGCAACGAACTATGAGCACCAACTACGCAAAATATGACCTCTCAACCCGGCTCTACCCGATTACCGAGTTGATACAAAAAACAGCAGTCAAGCGCACCGTGAGTGTTGTGCAAGTGAGAGAAGAGTTAGCGGCGCATTGCGCCATCGGCAAGAGCCTTTTGTGTATGCTCGAAAACGCCCGGCGTGGTGACAAAAAACCGCGCCTGTTGCAGCTCAAACAAGAAATGCGGATGAACGCCTACTTTAGGCAACATCTCGGCGATGACCAGATTTTTGTGATGCAATTAAAAATGGAACTGACATAAAATACAAGACAATGCAAAAAATGCAAATAGTACATCTGCCCGAAGAGGCTAAGGCAGAAATAGGAGAATTAGCGAACGAGTTGCGCGAAGCCATTACTAAATACGCCGAAAGTAAAAATTTCGATTTGCATCCGGCTGTACCGTATTTGGCGATCGATATATTGCGTAATGCTGTCATGGCTGACCTCATTAAGCATCTCGAAAAAGATAAAAATAATATGGCACTGCCCGCTTTTCAAATGGGCGTTGCTTAGTTTAGTGAAAAGTGAAAAGTGAACGCCTTCGCTGGATTGAAACTTTAGGTTGCAATCGAAAATCAGGCTTATTACAAGCTTATTTTCAACTTAAAAAGCCTCCGCTCCGAGTATTCGGTGTCAGAGGAGTCTGGCAAAAGGCGTTTCACTATTCACTATTCACTATTCACTATTCACTTTTCACTTTTCACTTTACACTTTACAAAACATACTATAGAAAACTGCATTTGTTGGATTCGATTTTTTTTAACTTATAAACTCGTGCAGTAACCATGACCATATTAGCCATTGCCTTAGTACCGACTCTGCTCTTCGCAGCGGCAGAGTATTCTCGCAGGACAAAACAAAGTAGGAAGCAACAAACATACTATGATTGATCAGTAAACACTAACGGGCAGCACATTCGCCGCCAGCCTTTGTGCTGCCTTTATCGAAAAACATTTTTTTTAATGATATAAAATCAAATAAGCTATGTTAAAAATAATCAAGCCATCAGATTTTGAACGCAAAGCAATACCCGGCGAAT
>JANPGW010000034.1:0-86564 GCA_031424115.1 Saprospiraceae bacterium
TAGGTCTGGTTTGTCCAAAATTGAGGACATTATTCTTAAGCTTGATGATTTTATCGCTTACATCGAAGCCATTATTTACGACTTTGTTATTCTTAATCAAGCTTTTATACTTTAGTTTTTTTTATTAGACAGTAGTTTAGTATTTTATCTAAAAATAAATCATAGTTATTATTTTTTTCGATATGGATTACCAAAACATTTTAATTGAGAATGAAGGTGGCATTATTACCTTGACTCTCAATAGAGAAAAAGCGCTGAATGCCCTGAATCAGCAAACAATGCAAGAATTGAGATCATTTTTTGAACATGATTTCGAAAAAATAGGGAATATAGTGGGTATTATTATTACCGGAGCAGGGCCCAAAGCTTTTGTGGCAGGAGCAGATATTACCGAATTTATTGGCATGTCCAACGCAGGTGAACAATTGGCACAACGCGGACAGGATATTTTTCTAATGATTGAGCGTTTTCATCGACCTGTTATCGCTGCAGTGAATGGTTTTGCACTCGGTGGTGGCTGCGAATTGGCAATGGCTTGCCACATCCGCATCGCATCGCCTAATGCTCGTTTCGGGCAACCGGAAGTGAATCTCGGTATTATCCCGGGCTACGGTGGTACTCAACGGTTGGTGCAATATGTCGGCAAAGGCAAAGCCCTCGAAATGATGATGACCACCGATATGATTGATGCTCAAGAAGCCTATCGTTTGGGTTTGGTCAATCATGTGGTAGAAGAAGGTCAAACCATCGCCAAAGCAAAGGAAATACTGGGTAAAATAGCCACCAAAGCCCCATTAGCCATTCAAAAAATCATCGAATGTGTCAATGCTTTTTATGATCCCGGCGGAGATGCAGGTTTTTTCCGCGAAGTGGTGGAATTCGGTAAAACAACCAAGACTGAAGACTTCAAAGAAGGCTCCACTGCTTTTGTCGAAAAACGGAAATCGCAATTTAAGGGGAAATAAAAAAATTTACCTCAAAAAGCAGAGAAACACAAGGTTCAATACCGGCGTTTCTCTGTTTTTTTATAAAAAATATCTCACTCTTTCAATTTTCCTTTAAATACCGCTTCAAAATGCTTGACCTTAGGGCGTACTACATTCAACGTGTAAGGCTCATAAGGATGCTCATTATAATAGTCCTGATGATACGCTTCGGCTTTGTAAAAATTGGAAAAAGGTGTAATCTCCGTCACAATCGCCAACTTAAACATACCGCTTTGGTCAAGGCTGTCTCTGACCGCTTCCGCTGCTTTTCGCTGTATTTCAGAATGATAAAAAACGGCTGACCGATAATCATTGCCCACATCGTTGCCTTCTCTATCAAATTGAGTAGGGTCATGGATATGCCAAAAAATGTCTAAAATTTCCTTATAACTGATGATTTGGGGGTCAAAAATGAGTTGAATACTTTCTGCATGACCCGTTTGTTGAGTGCCCACTTGCTCATAAGTGGGATTGAGTGTTTTGCCACCACTATACCCTACCGCCAAACTCACCACGCCTTTCGTCTGTTGATAACAAGCATCCATTTTCCAAAAACACCCACCGGCAAGGGTCGCCACTTCTAACCCTAACGAATCAATGGATTTTAAGTCTAAATCACGAGATACTGAGGGGGTACCCAAAGTGCCGCTTTCAGTATTTTTTTTGGAAGAACAAGCCCCCAAAAGGGCTGAAAGGACTACTAAAATTTTTAACAATTGTGATAACATAATACAATTTTAAAACATGAAAAAGAACAGTATTACAACAAATTTACTCGTCAATGTTTCACGAAAGAATCACGGATTCTTTTTCATTAGTCGAAAGAATTCAGCCATATATCTCATATTGTTTGTTATGAAGCCTGTTTATATTGTTCTTTGCGGTGACAAAAAGAGTTTTGTGGACAAAAAAGGTAAGAACTGCTTTACGTCGAAAAAAAAAGTCAGGTTTAAACTTAAACCGTCATCAAATTGTCATAATAAAGTAAATATTCATACACATTTCGTTAAATTGCGAAGCATTCAAAAATGAAAAAAATTTTTATCTCACTCGGCTTACTTTTTACAACACTTATTACCTACGCTCAATTTCCACAAGGTGGACAAGGCAATCAAGGCAAAATGCCTTCAATTACCGGTAGAGTGTACGGCAAAATCATTGACGCCACTACAAAACAACCCGTTGAATTTGCCTCAGTCGTTGCTTTACGACCGATGGGCAAACGCGATTCCATCATCGGTGGTGGTTTAACATTGCAAAATGGCGAGTTTAATATCGAAAATGTCCCGATGGGGGGTATCAAAATCAAGGTTTCTTTCGTCGGTTTCAAAGATTTTATCAAGCCCAATATTATGGTCATGCCACCCGAAAATCTTGAAATAGATTTGGGTGACATTCCTCTTGAATCTGATGCAAAAGTCTTAAACGCTGTTGAAGTTACGGCGCAAAAAAGCAGTATGCAATTGAGTTTAGATAAAAAAGTGTTTAACGTGGATAAAAACATCACCACCACTGGCGGCACGGCAGAAGACGTTCTGAAAAATGTCCCTTCTGTAACGGTTGACGGCGATGGCAATGCCAAGTTGCGCAACAATAGTACAACAGTTTATGTGGACGGCAGACCGACTATGATGAGCATTAACCAAATTCCGGCTGACCAAATCGAGTCGGTAGAAGTCATTACCAATCCTTCGGCTAAGTTTGAGGCATCAACAACAGGCGGTATCATCAATATTGTCACTAAAAAAAATAAAAAACCGGGTTATAACGGCTTTTTAGCCTTAGGAGTCGGCACTGGTGACCGCTACAACGGTACTTTGAATCTGAATGTCAAAGAAGGACGCGCAAATGTATCGGGATTTTACAATGTCAATAGCTCAAAGAACCCTACTGAGGGCTACAGTTACAGAACCAATTATGACAGCAAAGGCTCAGTTTTGAATTATTACAACCAAAATACCAATACCAATTTCAATAATCTTTTTCAAATAGCCCGTTTAAGCCTGGATTATCAAGTAACGAATAGAAATACGCTCACATTTGCAGGAACTTTTGTCAATGGTCAATTCAATATCAGAAGCGCCGTTGATGACCAATTATTAAGTGCTTCAAAAACCCTTTTGCAACGGGGAAGACGGGATGTATTGCCCGAAAATGAGTTTAAAAACTATGGTTTGCAAGCCATTTGGAAAAAAACTTTTCCTAAAAAAGGCAAAGAATTCACAACCGATTTGACTTATAACTTCGGCAATTCGGTCAACAAAGCGAATTGGTTGACAACCACCAATAACATCAATCCTGATGGCACGGTGGCGAACAGTTATACCCTAAAAAATATCATCAATGGGGGCAGTGATGGCAATCAAATCACTTTTCAAATGGACTACACCAACCCTATCAACGACAGTACAAAAATTGAAATGGGTGTTCGCAGCTATGCCAATATTCGGTCGCAGGATTATTTGTTTTCAACAAGCATTAATGACCAGTTGAAATTGGATAGTACATTGTCTTCTAAATTTGACTTGAACGATATTATCAATGCCGCCTATTTAACTTATGGCAGCAAATTAAAAGGCATTGCATATCAAGCTGGATTGCGTTTTGAAGCCTCTAATTTTGACGGAGATTCTAAATTGAGCAACACAAAATTTGGTTATAAATATCCGAAATCGGGCAGCGACATAATGAAATCGTTGTTCCCATCCTTGTATTTATCTAAAAAATTGAATAAAACGAGCGAAATTCAGGTCAATTTCAGCCGTAAAATCAACCGCCCCAATTTCATGCAATTGATGCCTGTTATTCAAAACAACGACCGCCAAAATATCCGTCAAGGCAATCCGAACTTGAAACCGGAATTTATCAACCTCGCAGAGATGAACTATAATAAAATATTCGGTTCTAACAACTGGTTGGCGTCCTTGTATTTAAGAAATGAAAATGACCCTATTTTATCCATCGCGCGGCAAATCAATGATTCTATTACTTTGACAACGTTTGAAAATGGTAAATCATCATCTCGTTACGGTTTGGATAATACCCTCAAACTGACTTTGGCTAAAAATCTGGAATTCACCACCAATCTGAATGTTTTTAATATCAATATCGAAACCGAAACCATTTCGAGAAGCGGTTGGGCATTAGATGGCAAAGCCGGTTTGAACTGGAAGCTACCTAAAAAATTGAAAGATTTTTCTGTCCAAGTCAATGGCAATTATGAAACTAAACGCATCATCGCACAAGGCGAGCGTTTGGGCAATCCTTTTATGGATGTTGCCATCAAATACACCTTTATGCGCGTTGCCGGTGTCACTTTGGCGGTCAATGACGTGTTTAATTCAAGAAAAGAATTCACTTATTTGACCCAACCGGGCTTCTATCAAGAGAGTATGCGCCGCCGTGATTTGCGCTTTTTCAAAATATCATTACAAATGCCCTTCGGAAAAATGGACGCTTCTATATTCCGCCGAGCAAAAGATGCCAGAAAGAACAACAATCAAAATCAAGAAATGGATTTTGGTTCATAAATGGGTTTAAGAAAGAACAAAAAAACGAGTCGGGCAATTTTATACGCCTCGGCTCGTTTTTTTTACCCCCCTCAGTATGGGACGTTGATAGTTTTACATTTTTTTCAATTAAAATTGTGTTAAACAAGATAATCTACTAAACTAAACACCGTACCTTTCGGGTTTATTTAAGATGTGTTAACTTTCTTTTAACGGAAGTTAAATATTTTTTATTTAGATTTGTAATATTACTAAAACGGGTTGTTTTCAATCAAATACCACCCCCTCAGTATAGAAGCAAAAATGACTGAATTACCAGACAATAATACGCCCTCACCAGCCAATGAGCCGAATAAAAAGGTAAAGAAAACCCGAAAAAAACGGTCAATCTCCAAACGCGTATTTCGGTTTGTCGCTTGGATTGTGGCTTCATTTCTCGCGCTTTTTGTTATATTTGCCTTTGCTATTCAGTCCACTTCTGTTCAAAATTACGTCATCGGTAAAACCACTACTTTCCTGTCTAAAGAATTGAAAACTACAGTCAGGATTGATAATTTCAAACTCGATTTTTTTAACGAATTGTCTATTGGAGGCTTATATATAGCCAATCAGAATGAACCCAACGATACTTTGCTTAGCTCCAAACGCCTTCGTGTGGACATCAGCTACCGTTATTTGCTATTTGGTATCATTCAGCTCGATGCTATTAAATTAGAAAATACCACAGTTCGACTCAAGCGTGATATTGGACAATATGATTTTAATCATCAATATATTCTCGATTACTTCGACCCACCCAAAAAGGGACCGTCAACACCCAAAAAAACCATTGATATTCGAATCGGTCAAATCCATCTTCGAGATGTAGATTTTTCATCAGATGACCATATAGAAGGAAAACACATCGAAACACGTCTGAAAGCCGCAGATATTCATACCAACATTATGAATTTGCCTAATCGCTTATTGGATATTACCCGTATCAATATCTTTGACCCTTATTTTAAATTAGAAGATTTTCAGAAAAATCCATTGCCACCGCGACTGGTTGAAAAACCAGTAGAGGAAAAAAATATAACGAAAGTTATGCCTCCGGTCTATGTTAAGACTAAAGACGAAGAAAAACCTTTTCAGTTTATTGTCGGTGCTATATCTATTGAAGGCGGAACGTTTATTGTGGACAACTGGAGAAAAGCTCCACAAAAATTATTGCCTGATGACTTATTGGACTATCAACACTTGACAGTTTTTGATGTGAATATCCATCTTCATAATTTCTTTTTCTCTAAAAATGAAGTGACAACCGTAGTGGACGGGATCAGCCTAAGAGATAAAAGCGGTTTTGTGCTCAATAAATTGACGGTGGGGGATGCCAAAATCACATCAACTGAAACGCAACTTTATGGTCTTCAAATTGAAACGCCGAAGACATTGTTGGGTGATACGCTTCGATTTATTTACCCCGAAGGTTTTGGTGCATTTAGTGATTTTGAAAACAAAGTCACTTTGGACGCTCGCATACACGGTGGTCAAATATTGATTGATGATATCATGACTTTTGCCGTAAAATTAGAAAACAACCCGTTTTTTGTCAGAAACCGAAATGAATTGGCGTCTATCAATCTAAGAGCCTTTGGTAAAATCAATTCATTAAAATTAAATGAATTTGATATTATGTTGGGTAAAGGTTTTCATGCGATTGGTAAATTGGGTACGAGGGATTTGACCAACAAAAACGAAACTTTCATAGATCTCAAACTCAATTCTTTGAAAACGGATATGATTTCGCTCAAACAATTGATACCGGGATTTCAAGTGGGTACCGAGTTTGACCGGTTTGGCAAATTGAACTTTAATGGTGAATTTATCGGTTTTTTCAATAAATTTTCAGCAAAAGGTAATTTAGACACTGAAATAGGTTCGGCAGTGATGAATATGCAGTTAGAACCCGCTAACGAAAATGCCAATATAGCGGCTTATTTTGGGGATGTTGCTTTAGATAATTTTAATCTGGGGGCTTTGACTCAAAATAAGGACTTGGGCAAAATCTCGATGAAAGCTTCTATACTGAGGGGTCGCGGACTGAGTGCGAATAATATCAATTTGAACCTCGTTGCACTGGTAGATAATTTTCAGTTTAAAAATTATGACTATAAAAATCTCAGCCTTACAGGTGATTTGAATAAAAATTTATTTAGCGGTAAATTTGAAAGTAAAGACCCCAATGCTGATTTGTTGTTTAACGGAACAGTAGATTTTGCTTCGTCAACCCCAGTTTTTAATTTTAAATCCACTATCAATTCTTTTGATTTAAAAGCGTTAAATCTATCTAAAGAAGACTTGACTCTTTCCGGCAATATTAACCTTGACCTCTCAGGCAACCGATTGAGCAATATTACCGGAATTGTTGATGCTAAAAACATCGTGATTGTAAAAAATAAAACTCAACAGCATCGCATTGATTCACTTTCAATAGTTTCCACCAATGATGCGGATGGCACTAAACATTTTAAAATCAATTCTGAAATCCTGAATGCTCATATTGACGGATTATTCAATATTGAAAAAATTCCGGACGCTTTTATCAACCACTTATACCACAATCACCCGCGCCTGGCTGCTGATATAGGCATTAAACCCAAAAATCTGACGCTTGATATGATGGGTATTAAGGACTTAAGCAACTTACAGTCTTTCAATTATAGTGTTAACATTCTGAACACCAAATCTCTGACAAAACTTTTCGACAACAAACTCGATACACTTCGAAATATCAACATTGAGGGAAAATTGAATGAAATTAATAATAGCATGGAGTGGAGTATTTCTACTGACGAAACCCACTATTACGACAATATCAAAATTGTTGAGTTTGGCTCTATTGGTCGGTCACAAGGAACTGATATTGATTGGGATTTAAAAAGCTACAATGTGGTGATTGATGGGAAACAAGATTTTAAAGATCTTACTTTTCAAAACCATGTAACAGGCGATACGGTCGAGTTGGGTTTTACCTCTTATAACTTTTCTCAGGCTTTACGGATGGATACTGTTGAGCTCAATATGAAACTTTTGCGTCAAGATTCATTTTATAAGCTGAGTTTTGTCACCAATCAATTATCTCGAATTAAAATTTTTGGTGATTATTGGAACATTGACAATGATAACTACATTCTGTTAGGGAATAAATCATTGAATATCAGAGGATTTGACCTACGCAATAATGACCGCCAAATCACATTGGAATCCTGCAAAACCCGCGGATTGAGCGCGACCCTCAACAATTTTGAAATCGGTTTTATCAATTCATTCATCAATGACAGGCGGTTCACTTTGAGTGGCAAATATTTAGTCAATGTCGAATTTGATGATGTTTTTACTTTGACTGATTTTAGAGTTCATGCATCTATGGATACATTTATTGTAAAAGGTAAAAATCGAGGAGGATTGCGGATTGCTGCCATGGGCAAAGATTTTAAAAGCCCCATTTATGCAAATGTTATTCTGGTCAATGGCAACGAACGATTGAATATTGATGGCTATTATTATCCAAAAGATACTAAAGACTTTGCGGCTAACTCCATTGACGTGAATCTTAATTTGCAGAGTTTCCCTTTCAATACCCTCCAACTATTGATTGAAAACGGTGCATCCAATTTTGTAGGTCAAGTAAACGGTGACTTAAAAGTCAAAGGCCAAGTCAAAAAGCTGGATTTTTCTGGCGCTTTGAGGTTGAAAGATGTTGCTGTAACGGTAGATTATATCCAATCCCGCCTTCATGTGAGAGACGAAACTGTTCGTATTTCAAATACCATGTTTGATGCCACCGGAAGTTCCATTTATGATGACATGGGGCATCGGGCTCTGGTATATGGCGGTTTGACACACAATCGTTTTCTTGATTTTGGATTAAATGTGAGCGTAAGAGCAGATACATTCCTGATGCTGAACACCAAAAGAGAAGATAACTCACTGTATTATGGCACCGGAATTGGTTCGGGTTTCATCTCTTTTACAGGAGATTTCAATAGAACTGATATTAAAATTATTGCTAAAACCGGAAAAGGTACGCGTATCACTTTCCCTTTTGCGTCTGATCAAACCGCTTCCGAAACTGGTTTTGTCGTGTTCAAAAAAACAAAAAATACTGAGGGTACGGATACTATTAGAAAAGTGCGCGAACTCAAAGGGATTAACCTTGATATGGAATTGACTTTGACCGATCAGGCCGAAACTACCCTCATATTTGACGAAAGTTCAGGTGATAACATTAAAGCCCGGGGTTTTGGAGATATTAATCTTTCCTTTAACCGAACGGGAGAGATGAAAATGAATGGGGAATATCGCATCGCTCAAGGGGACTATCTTTTTACTCTTTTGAAAGTAGTGAATAAAAACTTTACCCTTAAACCGGGTGGCACTATCCGTTGGAATGGAGACCCTTTTAACGCCATAATCAACATAGATGCCGAATATAAAGGGCTGAGTACAACTCCGTACAATTTTATTGCTGAATATGTCACCAATGACAATACCGAAAGCCGCAAACCCACAAATGTTGAGTTGAGTCTGAAACTTTCCGGCGTATTGAGTAATCCGGATATTAACTTTGACTTGGCGTTTCCACGCCTTTCGTCCGAATTAAAAAGTTATGCTGAGAATAAATTGCGGTTGCTGCGCCAAGATCAAAATGAATTGAATCGCCAGGTTTTTGGTTTGGTCGTTTTTGGGACTTTTTTACCCGCCGATGCTGCTTTTGTGAGCAACTCCCAGATTCGGTCAGGTAGTATCAACACCTTTACCGAGACGGTGTCCAACTATTTATCCAATATGTTTAACAAACTGCTTGACGAATATGTCACAGGTTTGGATGTCGAAATCGGATATAATATTTATGAATACGATAAAGTTGGTACAACCGACCTCAATCGATTGACGGGGCAACAGTTCCGGCTGAGAGGCAGTTATAATATTGATGATAGATGGACTGTTAGTGCAGGGTTGGGTGTTGAAAGCGGCAATGTACTACAAAATAACAGTAATGTTTTTTTGGGTGGTGACATTTTGGTAGATTACTCATTGAGTGCAGACCGTCGTTTGAAATTACGCTTTTCTTACGTCAGGGATCAAGTTTTGCAAGGTAAACGCGACAAACCGGCAGTTGGTATCCGATTCCGTAAAGAATTTGATACTTTTGAAGAGTTGGTTAAAAATATTATATCGGCTAAAAAGCAGGATAACTCGGTGAAATAGTAAAGAATAAAACATTTCCGATTTTTTTGAAACTCACATAATTTTCAAGACTTTTCCGACAAAATTACCATTCATACAGTCAAACCTACCATTCATACAAAATGTTTGTTAAGTGTATTATATGTTAAAAAACAATGTTTTTTAAACATAAAAATACATCTGAATAAATTTGCTTTTGTAAAAGATAAAATCCTGCATTTGTCGTAGTAGAATTATTGGCACGAGTATTAAGATAAAGTTTGTATCTTCATCTTCTCGTATTAACCTTTAATTAAATGACATCATCAAAGATGTAAATGTTTGCCGTGACCTGTGTCTGGCATCCAAATAAAAACCCTTTGCTTGCTCGCGACAAGTCAAAGGGCGTATTAAACTTTTATTATTTAACAAAATTAAACTTTTTTCTTTATGAAAATCACAAAAATTCTCCCTTTCTTATTCTGTATTGCCTCAATCCCTGTTTTTGCTCAAATTGAGGTTGTCGGAAACGGCAAAACTAAACTTGGTAATGTTTGGCCCAACAATGATTACAACAATGAGGTTTCTCATGAGTTGTTTGGACTGAATTCCAATTCTTATCGTCCAGGCGCAAAGCTATCTTTTGGAGATTATGGTTCGGCTGTAAATGGCGGGGCACAGGCTTTTGTTGCCGAAGCATGGGGTTGGGATAGTGACCAACTACAAATTCATGGCAAAAATGGTATCTATTTAACTATTGGTGGTGCCGGCAATATAGTGGGTGCAGAATTAAACTCTTATGGAGATTTATTGGTTAAAGGAGTCGTTAAATCTCAAGGCGTACTTCTAACATCTGATATTCGGTTGAAGTCAAATATCAAAAATCTGAACGGGGCATTGGCATCTATTTCCAAATTACAGGGTATCACCTACGATTTCAAATCTATCAGAGAAGATTCTATCCTTCTACAACTTAATGCTTTGAGAGGAAAAGAAGAAAAAGACATTAGGGATATTGAAAAAATGAAAAAACAATTTGAGAAAAAGAAAACAGATAATCTTAATCAAATCGGTTTTTCAGCCCAAGATATTCAGAAAATATTCCCCAAATTGGTCAATGAAGATGAGCAAGGCTATCTATCAGTGAATTACACCGCTTTAATACCTGTATTGGTAGAAGGTATTAAAGAGCAACAAAGTATTATTGATGCGCAGAAAGCGAAGATTGAAGCATTGGAAAAAGATATGTTGGCTATTAAGCGGAGAATAGGACTATAATTGATAGTCTGCCAGTTTAAATTTTTAAACTATTATTTTCGATTTTTAAAATTCTATAATATGAAAATAAAAATAAAATTTTTAATAATAATAATTTTTTGTTATACTTCTCTGAAATCTCAAAACTTGATTTCTAATCCAAGTTTTGAAGCCATAGGCACGCCTTCTTTCCCTTTTCCTGCACTACCTTGGCTACCAAGTATGCTTGCTGCTTCTGATTCATGGCATTCATTAGCAGAAGTAGGTGAAACTTGTGATAATTCAAATCTTATAAGATCAACACCCGATTTATTTAAGGTAGGAACTTTTACAATTCATTTTGGGGCTATCACAGGAAACACTGGCACTACATATGCAGGAATGACCGGTGCTGAAATTATACAACAAAAATTATCTCAACCCTTACAACCAGGTAGATATAGAATAAAGCTTTTTGTTAGAAGTGCTGCAAGCTCTCCTGGATTAGTTAATAGCCATTTAACTCCTGGTTGTTCCTTTTTTTTTCTAAGAGATATCTCTCCAACAATAAATATTTTTGTTCATGATTCAAAAATCGAGTATGACCCAAGTGCTAAAGGACCAACAACGGGAATGGTTTCCGATATGAAAAAAAATAACCTTCAACCAGTCGTTTCAATTTCTACTCCAACAGAAGCCCAAACCATGTGGAAAGAAATATCAGCCGAATTCTTTATAGAACAAAATGGTAAGCAATGGATAGGAATTGAAGGACTGTTTAATCCTTTTTCTAATGCTTCTCCTTATACATTAATCGACGATATTGTGCTAGAAAAAATACCTTGTAATAGCTGTACTGATTTATGTAACCCTGAATCTGGTTGCATATCTGCTGGTATTGCATATACAGATGCCTGTAATCTTGAAGTTGTTAAATTAGGAAATGCCAGTTCATTAGATATTTCAATTACGTCAGTTAATGGTGCAACTCAATATAGAAACATACATATAGAACATCCACCGTGTAGAGTAAGATTTGATGGTAGAAATCAAGCTGGTATTGATTTAGCTGCTGGATTATACAGAATGACTGCAAAAGTCAAAAATGGATGTGATATTATAATATTAGTTAAAGATTTTCTTAAGACTGGTGCATGGGTTGGTGTCAATTCAGACTGCCAGTTAAATCCTATTGATTACAATAACTTATCTACTACAAGTAAAATAAATCCCTTATTAGTTTGCTGCCCTGAAAATTTAAATATAGGTCAAAATACTCAAATAACTGATATTTCTACTACTCCTAATGGGTTAATACAGTGTTTAGGCATAGGAGATTATTTAGGACAACAATCTTTTTATAATTTACCCGCTTTAAATTTAAAAGCAAAAAAAGAAATAGTTTTAGAAGCGGGAATATCTAATATGAGAAATATTACATTCACTGCACCAAAGATAATTATTAAAGGCTCTAATCTGCAGCCTCAAATTATTTATCCAAATTCAAAGTTTATTAATGGTGTAAATTGCCCCTTTGGGTTTCAATCCGAAGACGAAAACAGCAACGAATATTTTTTAGCGACTTCTACTAACAATAATATAGTACTTAAAAATAAAATATCAGAAAGCAATTTGGAAGACTTTGTTGATAATAGCAGAGTAATGATTAACATCAGCCCTAATCCAAATCATGGTGAATTTACAATTAACCTCTCTTCGATTGAAGATTTATCAAAATTTACTGTAGAAATATCTGATTTTTTAGGAAAAAAAATAGTCCATAATGAAAACATAACGACTATTAAACATTCTATTGACTTATCAAAGTACCCAAATGGACTATACATGATACGAATCAATAAAAATAATACTCTATTTTGGATATCAAAAGTATTGAAAGTGAAATAATTTGTAGTATTACTAGAAAATAGCATTATTATAAAAGAATAGAGTATTGTAATAAGGGTGCAACTTTGATTTGTGTAAAATGGTTAAAAAATATAATATGATGCTTCTGAATTGCCTGTATTTGTATTAAAAAGTACAAAAATCAGTTTTTCACTGTGTTAAATTCACCGTTTATAGCATTCACATTAGAGATAATTTTAATTTCACACAATTCAAAGTTGCGCCCTTGTAATAATGCTATTTTTTAAAATATTAAGTATAATGAATATAAATTCAAAACTCGTAAAATTATTAATCTTCTTTTTATTTTTTAAATCCAATACTGTTTTCAGCCAAGCAAGATTACAGCGAACTAATTTTAAAAATGAAGTATTCGTTGCCGCCCATATTACGGGTGTTCGCTCTCATATATACGGCGTGGGATATGAGTTTACTTTGTTTAAAAAGGGTAAGAAAGACTTTTTCACGCTTCAAAATGAAATAACGACAAGCATACTGCCCCGATTTGGCACTGACGGGTCAAGGCTGCAAACCCTCCTCAAATGGAATAGGCAATCAAAAAGTATCATATCTTTAGGATTAGGCTCATCGTATAGGATAAATAACAGCTATACAAGATACAATTTTCTTTTCAACAATTCGTATAAGTATTGTTTTGATAAAATAAAGACCACTTTAAGCGGTAATTTATTCCTAATTGTTTCACCATTGAAACCTCATGTGGGCAATATAACAGGACCAATTTGCGTGAGTGATTGTCCTAAATGGGGATATATGTGGCAATTCAGCGCAAACGTAGGAAAATATTTTTAATCGTTAGCGTTATGTTTTTTATTACGTTATTATGCCTTAGTAGGTTTAAGATTTAAAATATAACAAAGGGGTTGTGTAATTAATTGACGTAATCACACAACCCCTATCGGCTTACACTCTCCTACTATTTTTTCACAATAAACGTTTCAATTCGACGATTTTTAAACCGACCTTCTTCTGTATTGTTATCTGCCGCCGGTTTATCCGGACCAAAACCGGCAGTAGCAATGCGGGTTTCGGCAATGCCATGAGAAGCCAAGTATTTTTTAACACTCACTGCCCGATTCTCTGATAGCTTTTTATTTTGTGCAGCTTCCCCTTGATTATCCGTGTGCCCTTCGATGCGGATAGCGATATTCGGATAACCTTTGAGGATTTTGGTCAAATCATCCAATTGAACTTTTGAATCTTCGGTCAATTCAGCAGAACCGGTGGCAAAATTGACATTATCAAACGTTAAGGCTTTTTCGGCGTCCAAGGTTGAATCTACTGCTTCCGTGTATAATTGATCCAAAAAAGAACCCGTTTTGACGGCAATATTGCCTTCCGGCAACTGCAAAGTTTTAACGGTATCCATTGCAGGTTCCTGTATGGCAATCGCTTGGGGTGGTTCAGGTGCTTTCATACTACACGTTTTCAAATAAAACAATCCTGCCAAGCCTACACCCAACATTATTAACCACGGCAACATACGTTTAAATGGGGACAAAGTATTCTCCGCTTCAGTTGCCGTTGAAGCCTCTTTTTCGGCACGGGCAGTTGTAGATAGGGATGGATATTCTAACTTAAGATTGGATAAGCCTAAAACACTATTCAAACCGACCGGCAAAGCTTTGATAATCGAATCCACTTGACCCATTAAAAGGTCTTTTAAACTACTTATTCCGAGACTTTTACTCGATACCTGATTGCCAATAGCTGCCATCAAAACAGAGGCTCCAATGCTCATCAGACCCGACGATGAACCGGCTTTGATTCCTGCGTAAGAAGCAATCCAGTCAACTATACCACTGATTCTATCTCCAAAAAGACCGTTGACGAGGACATCTCCCGAATCTAATAGTCCCTGTGTAGCAGAGCCACCACTGAGTAATACATTCAGTGAATTAGTTGTTGAACTGTTATATAAACTTGAGGAAAGCGTATGCATCAACCCTATTGCGCCTTCTTCGGTAGTTGATTGATTCACTAATCCTCCAAGTACTGAAGGTAAAATAGCATTAATTGCTTTTTGAATAGAATCGTTATTTTCTCCAAAGAAAGTAGCCGCTTTTTGGATGTTATCGCCACTCAATTGTTGTTTTACAATATCTAAAAGATTTATTTCCATAGAAACGTCATTTTTTTACCACTTGATTTATTAGGCAAATATAGAGCAACATTCTCTAATTCAATTAATTTTGTCATTAATAATTAAGTAGAAGGTATAGGTCATATCTCTTAATATAGAAGCGTATTTTTTCATATAAAATCAACGTCAATATCATAAGGATATTCCATCAAATAAGTAATGGCTTTATCCACGTCAAAACCTTCAAAAACGACCCGAAACAGCATATCGGTAATCGGTACGTGCAGCCTGTAAGTGCGCGCCACTCGATGTGCAATCCGAAGTGTTCTTACGCCCTCAGCCACTTCATTCATCGAAGTGATGATTTGCTCTCGGGTTTCTCCTTGAGCGATACGCATACCAAAAGTATAATTACGGCTGTTGGTACTCGTCGCCGTTGCAATGAGGTCGCCGATACCGGCTGTTCCTAAAAAAGCCCGGTTGGATGCCCCTAAACGGGTTCCGAAAGCAATCATTTCCGTCAAACCTCTTGTGATAAGCATGGCTTGAATATTCCGACCTAAACCCTTGCCGCCCAAAATACCTGAAGCGATGGCAATAATATTTTTCAATGCTCCGGCAAATTCCGCCCCTAAAATTTCATGTGAACCAAAAACATGAAACCGATTGGAGTTTAAAACCGCTTGACCGGCATGAATGACTTCACTGAATCGGCTGCCAATCAGCGTGGCTGTTGGTTGTCCGGCTAATAGTTCACTCGCTAAGTTGGGTCCCGATAAACAGCCCACGCGCACTACGGAAGTTTCCTCCATTATCACTTCACTCATGGTTCTTAGGTTTGCTCTTGAGACAACAACACCCGTTTTGAGATTTTCTTCGTCAATACCCACAATATCAAACCCTTTCGTCCCGTGAATCAAGATATGATAAGGCTTGAGGAAAGGTGCAAAAGTCTTCATCATCTCTCTAAAACTTGCTGATGGCACAATAGGAAATATCAATCCACATTTTTCCCCCATTTGTTGAAGGTCATTCGTGGCTTTTACGCGTTCAGGGTTGAGTGGTGTGTTGTAATGAAAATGTCCTTCATTAATAGCATCAACAACCTCCATTTTACGACTGTAAATCAAGACATCAGTATTCTGTTCCAACAATTTTGTTACAGCGATACCAAAACTTCCTGTTCCAATGACGCCTACCGGTCTATTCATTCTGCAATAGTTTATTTTTAGTCTGGAATTAACCGAAAGGCATTCCAACATAAGGTTATACTCTTATAATTTTACACGTTCAGCTTGCTGCAATTTGTCTAATTCTGCAATTAATTCTTCTAAATGCCAAGCGTTTTCATTTTTGAAATCGCCAATTTCAGTCCGGCAAAGACTCGTCAAATAACCACCACTGCCACATGCTTTCCCGAAATCGTAAGCCAATGAACGGATATAAGTGCCTTTACTACATCTGACATAAAATGAAATATCTTTATCTGTCACTCGTTGGATATCAAACTGTTCAATGTGAATTTTTCTCGGTTCAACTTTCACCTCCAACCCCTGACGCGCCAATTCATAAATAGGTTTTCCGGCTTGTTTGATGGCTGAAAAAATGGGTGGTAATTGATCAATATCCCCGATTAATTGCATTCGTGCCTGCTCCAATACTGAGGGGGTGATATGTTCGATGGGAAATGTCTCATTCACTGCCGTTTCCGCATCATAACTCGGAGTGGTTTCCCCTAAGCGAATAGTGCCGGTGTACCCTTTAGGCATTCCCATAAAACTATCAATCTGTTTGGTCATTTTACCCACGCAAACTATCAATAATCCGGTTGCCAGAGGGTCAAGTGTGCCGGCGTGCCCCACTTTTAATTTTTTGTCTTTGAGTAGATTTTTTAAGCTGTAACGCAGTTTATTCACCACGTCAAAAGAAGTCCAACCCAAAGGTTTATCAATTAATAAAACACTTCCTGTTTCAGTGTTCAATAAGCTGTTTATATCTTTTTTCATTTTTATTAAAGCGACAACACGTCCAAAAGTGGCGCAAGTTCTTATTTTCTAACTAAAAATTTTAATATTCTATTTAGTAATTACATATCCCTTAGTGGAATTCCTAAATTTTTACCCGAATGACATAAAATTTTATAAATAATACTATTTTTAAGGCTAAAATTGAAATTGTATGAAAAAAGTTTGTGTCATTGGTGCAGGCCCTTCGGGCATTACAGCCGCCAAAAATTTGCTTGATGAAGGGATGCAAGTGACAGTTTTTGATTATGGCAAAGAGGTCGGCGGCAATTGGGTTTTCAGCGAAAACGAAAGCCATTCCAGCGTTTTTGAAACCACGCACATCATTTCATCCAGAACACTCTCGCAATACGAGGACTTTCCGATGCCCGAAAACTACCCCGATTATCCGTCTCATCACCAATTAGCGGCCTATTTTCAGGCGTATGCTCAGCATTTTAACGTATATCCACACATTCATTTTCAAACATTAGTGAAAAATTGTGTGTTGACCGAACAAGGTCAATGGTTAGTAACGACTGAAAAAAAGGGTGTCGAAGCCACTGATGTCTTCGATGCATTGGCGGTTTGTAATGGGCACCATTGGTTGCCCCGTATTCCCCACTATTCCGGACATTTTGATGGAGAGTTTTTACATTCGCACAGCGTTAAGCGGTTTTCACACTTTAAAGATAAGCGCGTTTTGGTCATTGGTGGTGGCAACTCAGCGTGCGACGTGGCTGTAGAGTCAAGTCGAGTGGCTCAAAAAGTGGATTTGAGTTGGCGACGTGGCTATTGGATTGCACCCAAATTCATGATGGGTGAACCGGCTGATGTGATTGGTCAAAAGCTCAATTTCCTACCCCTCAGTATCTGGAAAAAAATGATTGCTTTGAGCCTCCGAATAAGGCAAGGCACCAACGATATGTATGGTTTTCCGAAGCCGGAACAAAATTTTGGCTTCCACCACCCTACTATTAATGAAGATTTGTTTTACACGGTTAGGCACGGAAAAATCAAGCCGCGACCCGACATTGAACGTTTAGAAGGCTCAAAAGTGTATTTTAAAGATGGTTCAACGGGTGAATATGATTCAATAGTGGCGTGTACTGGTTACATCATATCCCATCCTTTTTTTGAAAAAAGTTTCATAGATTATTCAGAAGGAGAAGTACCTCTGTGGTTGCGCATGATGCATCCGAGCATCCCCAATTTGTATTTCATCGGTTTGTTTCAGCCGCTTGGTTGCATCTGGCCCGGTTCAGAGTTGCAGTCCAAAATCATGGCGAGAGAGATTGCTGGCAAGTGGAAAAGACCTGCCAATATCCAACAATTGATTGATGAAGAGCTTAAACACCCGGATTTGAAACAAATTAACACCCCGCGGCATACCATAACCGTTCATTATCACAATTTCAGAAAGCGGTTATTAAAGCAATTGCCGAAGGATTATGTGAAAAAAGAAACAATGAAGCCGCCAATTGATTGATACTGAGGGGGGAGTAAAAAAAAGTGAACATTCCGGAATTAACCCGAATGTTCACTTTTTTTTATGCCCTAACTATCTTTAAACAAGACAATTATTTAAACAAATTATCATAATCGCTATTGGCTGAACCTGTTTGCTTGTCCGCTTGAGGAGCGGATTTGAGTTGCAGCGTGTCGTCTTTTTTAGAATCCAACATCAAAAGCGAGCTTTTTTGTTCCCATTCTTCGAGCATTTTCATGCCTTCTTCCTCAAACACCCCGTTTTGCAGGTCAATTGAATTCATAACACTGTTTGACATATCCATAAAACGCTCCATTTCACCCACTTTGCTGGCAACATCGTTGTTGATGCTTTCCATCGCCATTTCGAACATAGCACGCTTATCAGGGTCACCCGAAAGTACACTCATCGCTGAACGCATCGCCGAGTGGCTGGTGCGAATCACGGCGCGTTCTTGCTCTTTCACTTTCACTTGGTCTTTCATGTCTTCGACGAGTAAACCCGAATTTTCGTACATTTTATTTAAAATGCGTTCCAAAACTTCGATTTTTTTCGCCAAAACGTCATATTTTTCATTACTTTCTTGCAAACGAGCGGCTTTGCGGGTAAAAAGAACGATTTCGGATTCTTGACCTTGCTTTTTGGCTTGATCAGCCAATTTCATATTGGTTTGAATCTCTTTGGTGTTGGACTCCATGAGTTGAATCAATTGGCGTTTTTGTCCTTTCAAAATGCCGATTTGTTTACTCATTTTGGCAAGGTTGTCTTGAAGCGCCTCAACATAACTTTTCAAAATGCCGATGGGGTCAATCTGAACGAACATGCCGGTAATAGATCGCATGATAGATTTGTAAGCAAACCAAATCAAGTTGCGCATTCGGGGGTCAAGAACCATGTATAAAACTGCCGCTAATGCCGCCAAGAGTAAGGCCAAATACAAAGTATTTTGTGCCAAAACAATTAAAACCGGTAAAGCCTTATACAAAAGGTAACCACCGCCCAGCACTATACCAGCCATAAAAAGCATTCCTGTAATCCCTTCGGGTTTTTCCCAGAAAGACTTAGGTCGGAAATTAGGAGTTGAAGTTGAAACAGGTGTGATATTCGCCATTTTTTCTTAATTTTTATTTTAACAAAATTGTTTTCTCGTTTTAACGATTTAATACATTTAAAATTAGACAAGACTTATAGGACAAAAGTTACCGCGCAGAAGGCTAAGCTTCTTAGCTTTTCACTTCCGTATTACAAATATTTTTGGATATTTTCAATATCTTTAGCAATCTGATTTAAAATACTCTGATGAGCAAAATTGAATTTATTATTCGCTTCTTCAATTTTAGAGTAAGCCTGTTCTCGCTCGTAATCCATATCCCGAACTTTAGAGCGCATTTGTTCAATCTCGTCCTGCAACTGCTTGATTTTCAATTCGTTATCCAAAATTCTCTTTTTAAAATCATCAACTTGTCGCAGGTTTTCGCCTATTTTTAGATTTTGTTGTTTCTGAGAAGCAATATCAAATTGATCCTTTTCTTTCAACACGACCGATTTGTAATGATTAGCCGTTTCAAGAAGTTTTTCTTTTGTCAAACCCATCGTCATAGCCGTACCATAAGCGGATTTAAATGCCGTTGCCTCATCAATGTTCATTCTGGCAATATTGGATAAAGCCTCTTTAAATTCAACATAGTCAAAACCCGGCAAGTTCGCTTTTTCAAGGGCTTTAGTGATAAAATCAACGCTTTTTTCATCTAAGCCATGGTTGTCTCCAAAAATATTTTTCATAATCGCGTGAGGTGATAGATTGTGCGATACTGTTACCGCGTTTTATTGTCTTTAAAATTGTTATAAAAAATTAATATTTAGGTTAATACGTTGCAATATACAAACACCTTGATAAAGGAAAGATAATTGCAGTACGAAAATAAACATTTCAAGCATCAAAACAAATTTCAAAGGCAAATTTGTTCCCCCCCTCAGTATTAGTTCGACTAAATGACCTCTGACTAAGATTGAATGGGAGAGAATTAAGACTAAATTTAAAAAATAAAAGAACAGTTTCGTGCCATATTGAAAGCATTATTTACTTTTACATATTAGAAATATACCATCAACTTTTATGATTGAAAATCTCTCAACATACTTTTTTAATTTACCCTGGGTTGTTAGCCTTAAAAGCTACGCTAAATCAACATCTTTGCCGGGATTTCAGGGGGTTGCATTGTACGATGTTACTATTTTTTTGTATAATGAAATATTTCTGAATCCTTTGCTGATGACAAGAGCGAACGCCATTGCCTTCAGTTTTTTCATGTCTCTTTTTCCGGCTTTTTTGGTTCTTTTTTCATTGATTCCTTTCTTACCTCTCGACAAATCCGATGTATTGAACCAAATCCATAACGGCATTCTTGAAATCATGCCTAACAAATCGGGTGAAGATTTATACAGCACAGTGAAAACTTTTGTCCGGACGAAACGAACCGACTTTTTGTCCATTGGTTTTGTTTTAGCCATCTACTTTTCCAGTAATGGATTGATGGCTTTAATGAAAAGTTTTGAAAAAAATCATACTATTTTCAAGAGAAGAAATATTTGGGAAAAACGGTTGCGGGCTATCGGCATGACGTTTTTACTCGGTATTTTACTTTTTATCAGTACTTTCCTTATCATTTTGGGCAACCAACTTTTCAAATGGATATTTAAATTGATAAAACTCAGTGTGACAACGACTGTTTTTTTAGATGTGTTGAGATGGATTATTGTTGTGGCATCCATTTACATCGGTATTGCCATTATCTATCAGTTTGGTGTATCAATGAAAAGAAAAGTCCATTTTTTTTCTCCGGGAGCCTCCACTGCCACCGTTTTGTCTCTCCTCTCTTCCATCGGTTTTTCATTTTATGTGGATACTTTTGGTAATTACAACAAAATCTACGGTTCGTTTGTAGCCGGTATCGTATTGCTCCTTTGGTTACAATTAAATGCTATTATTCTGATTATTGGCTTCGAATTGAATGCCGCCATAGCCGTGAATCGGGATTTATTATTGAAGCCGGGCGAAGAAAAACCGATATTGGGATAAAAGACTCCGAACATCAACCCATACCCTCAATTTATTTCCTGTTCAATTGTTCCTTTGGTCAGAGAGTCGTGTGGAAGGTTTAGCGGACTGCTTAATCTTTGATTTTCAACTTCTTTTTGATATTCTCATACCTCGAATTGAAAATTTTATTTTTGATAAAAAACTTAAAATCGGCACCCACCATTTGTTCCCACGTTTGACTTTGAGTATATTCTTGGTTATCCGTAGCAATATTTTGTCGGTTTTTATATTTTAAATATACTTTTTCAGCCTTATCATACTGATTATTAAGCAGAAAAGAATGAGCGAGATGGATATTCACTTGTAAATCATGCGGTAGTTGACGGGACAACGGTTCAACCCAGTCATAAGCGTCGTTGTATCGCCCGTTTAGAAGATATGCCCTTATCAATTTCAAACGGTTATATACTGAGGGGTAGCCCATGTCCACTATTTTTCGAGAAATATTCAACATTGAGGCAAATTGTCCAGCTTGTTCCAATGAATCTCTTTGAGTTTTCAAAAGAGTAATTTCGCCCATTTCCATACCCAGATTTTGGTTACCGGTTTTCACAAAACAATCCTGAATAAAAGGCATTATTTTGTAATTTTTTTGTTTTTCAGTTAAAGCGGCAAACTCATCATAAGAATACGTAAGGGTCAAACTATCTAAAGCACATAAAATCACCGATTCAGTCGCGTTATTCTTTTTGCCGTCAAAATTATATTCCATTTGAGTCCATAAATCACCTTTTTGGATCTTGCTCCAAGAATTTTGCTTCAAAAAAACCGGTGGCGCATTTGTTAATGATTTGGCGACTACCGCCGTTATTTCAATTTTGACGACAATACCTGTTTTAAGGCTCGGATTGCTCAAACCGATAGCCGGACGATAGTTTTTGCTCCATACCTCAACTGTGCCGCCTGTCATATTCTGACGCGAAAAATCTTTATCATATTTCAGATTTTTGTCTTCTTTTTGTTCAAAAAAAGAGGCCCCCTCAGTATCCAACAAAAAAATATCACAAGCGGATGTGCCGGTTGGTTTGACCAAACGGTTAATCACTTCTGACGCTATACCCGTTTTATCAATCAATTTTGTCAATTGCCCAGCTAAACCGACCCACTCCAATGATTCATTTTTCGATTCTGTGGCTGCGAAAGAGTAAAACCAACGCACCGTCCCATCCGGTAGATTAACCGGCAAAATCAAACGAGAGCGACCATTGAGGTTAGACATGATGCGGCTATCGAGATAAAAACTTTGAGCCGGAGAAATAGTGACAACCGAATAAGCCGTATCTTGAGTAGGAATTTGAGAAAATAAGGGGGTAAAAACTGATAAAATAAAAAATGATAAAATGATGAGTTTTTTCATCTTACAAATGATTATGATTTTTCATGAGTTTATAGCGTTTGGTGTTTAAGTTATCTAACACCAAACGCTATAAACTACCGACTTATTACTGACTTTATTCTCCTTTAATCAAATGCCTGAGCATCGTGCCTGTCATGGCTGAAAAACCACCTACCAAACCACCAATAACGCCCGTAAAAGTGGTGAGTTGAGCAACGCTGAGTTTGCCGTCCATCATATTGGAAATGCTACCGCTTATGATGCCCGTATTCATTGAGTTTTGGATGATTGCGTAAGTGAGCCACAACAAAGTGACGGCTGCTGTACCGTAAACAAAACTTTTAGCGGGTGATTCGTACACCCAAAAACCCACGTAAAAGGCTACTAAGGCAATACTCCACCACGGGAACAGTAGTTGTGATAAAACACCTAATAGTATTATTGCTCCACCGCCTATTCCTAAACCTTTAATTTTTTCGATAAAACCGGTTCCTATATCTTTTGCCTTGACCATGGAATCCGATCCTAATTCTTTTTCATTTGCGATCATAACTATTTTATTTTTAATGTTTTACAGAAATGTTTTTTTTATTGGCTTTTTTTAAATTCCTGAATACTGGAAATACGGTCATTTTTTTCATCCGCTTTTCTGAGAAAAACAGCTTCGTAATACTCGCCTTTTGTCCATTTATCCAAAAAATTGTCGTAGTATTTACTACCCGGATTGCCGGATTGTCCGCCCGGATACACTACATAAGCCTTAGGGGTATCACCTAATTCCACAATCATTCGCCATGAAGGACCATGATCTTTTTTTATGGCATTGATGGATTTACCGTTGCCTCCGTTCAAAATATGCTTTCTCCCCATGCCCGGAATCATAGAAATGTGCGGAACTTCGGTATCTTTATATTTTGCCCAATTAAGCCCCGAGCTTGTCGGGAATTTCATTGCCATTTCTCCTTGTAAAACAACGAGGCGAGCCGCCATTTTTTTGAAAGATTCGGTCAGAATATCTTTAGCCGTCTCTTTTTTATCTGTGGTCGCTTTTACATCAAAATACTTGTTTTTGGGTTCATCTCTCAACAGGAAAATAGTTCGCCAGCGCGCCGGTTTAGCGATGTTGATGGCTTTGGGGTTGGTGCTGATCTCATCCCATGTACCGTCATAAAAACTATTGAACCATTCTTCAAAATATATCGGCTCAATTTTATCGGCATCATAATAATAATTCCAGCCTTTCAATGCCGTTAACAAACCTTTTTCGACTTCATTTAAAGCCGTAGAATCAATGTTTTTGAACATATTTGGCAATGCTTCTTCTGCCATGAGGCTATAAGAATTGTTCTGCATTTTCATCATATCTTCAACAGTAAAACTGTCAGATTTGGCTAACATTCTATTGATAATGCGCCCGCGATAAGGTTCAAAATTTTCAGAAAAGTAATAATAAGGATAACTGGGGTCGGTTGAATGTTGATTAGCCGACGAAATAAAGCCTCGTTTAGGATTGTAGTATTGCGGCACTTGGTCTTTCGGGATAAAACCTTTCCAATCGTTGGCTGTTAGTGAACCATCTTGCAAAAACCTGCCTTGTTCTTTTGCTTTTTTGGGAAACATGCCCATTACTTTTAAGGCAATATCACCATCTTTACAAGCAAAGGCGTAATTTTGAGCCGGTACATTATACTCTTGGATGGCTTCTGAATATTCGTTGTAGTTTTTAGCCTTATTCAGTTTGACAAAAGTTTTGATTGACGATTCAGGAACTAAATTCGCCAACCAATGGAAAGCCATATTAGCTTGCGGTAGTGTGTCATTTTCATATACCACCGGTCCCCAATAAGTATATTTTACCGTATCAAAAACAGAAGGTAAATCTTTTATTTTAATTTCCTCAATCCGGACATCCACTTTTTTAGCCGCCCCATCCAGTATATATTCATTCTTATTATTGTCTTTCCATTTTATTGAGTACCAATCCGTTACGTCATGACCGACGTTCGTTTGAGTCCAAGCGATATAATCGTTAAAACCAATTAAGACAGCCGGAAGCCCCGGCAATGAAACTCCATAAACATTCATATCGGGGGTAGAAATCTCAATTTCATACCAAATGGAAGGCAAACGCAGACCGAGATGTGGGTCTCCGCACAAAATCGGTTTCTTGTTTTTAGTTTTTGAGGCAGCAACCGCCCAGTTATTCGAGCCGTTATTTTCATCGGGTTTGACATCTTCATAGCTTTGAAAACTGAAAAGACTTTTACTGTCGAATCCTTGATCTTGGTTTGATGACTTAGCAGAATTACTTGATAATCCATTGGTAGCTTTCCAAGGTGTTCCTTTCGGAACGATGGGGTCTTGTTCCTTAAAAAACTCAGGAAAAAGGGCATCAAAGTCAGAGCCTAAAAGAGTCTTAGCGTTGGTGATTCTCAAATCGTCTTCTCCAAGTGCCAAATCCATTGCCATATATTTAGCAAAAAGCGCCATACGAAGCGGCGTCCACGGTTCAGGTGTGACGCCAAATATTTTATATTCTATAGGATAAGATTTTGCGTCCAATTGATTGATATATGCATTGACACCAGCGCAATAGTTTTGAATCAGCGCAAAAGTTTCAGCATCTTTTTTCCATTCCTCAACAGTTGCCTCTGCACTTTTGGCAATGCCTCTACGGCGGTTCAATTTATCAACATCAACCGATGTCAACGTACCCCTCAGTATCCTATTCCCTAAAACTTCAGAAAGGCGCCCACCGGCTGCCCGAGTGATAAAATCCATCTGCCAAAGCCGGTTGGAGGCGTGTAAATAACCTTGAACATGGTAAGCATCGCCGATATTCTGAGCGAAAATATGCGGCACCATTCGGTCGTCATACACCACTTTTACATCATTTTTCAAATCCGGGAAGACCATATTGTCCGGTTTTTGGGTTTCCGGTGCACCATTTTTCCAGAACCCGTCGAACGGGCTGAGAAATTTACCGAGTGCCGGCAACGGTAAACCTTTGACATTCAAAGAAGTATTGAGTACCCATATTAGTCCGAAAGTAGTAGCGAGAGAGAGTAAAAACTTAATGATTTTCATCGTGAATTTGATTAAATATTGGTTATATACGTTTTAAATGAAAAGAATATTTATAATCCCTTATACTGTTCAAAGAACTCCATTAGGAGGATGCAAAAGATAAGAGAGATAAAAGTAAAAAAAATGTTATTGATTTTAATCAATCCTGATGGTCTATTTTTGAATAAAAAAAAATCCGATAAGGGAATAACCTTATCGGATTTTAACATAGCAGGAAATTTTTAGTTACTTATAACTTACTTCATTGCTTAATTTAACTTTTCCGTCAATCACATCCAAAAGATTACATGCAAGTGTCACCTTTTTTTTATCATCCGACGTTTTTGAGTCTTTATTCGATACATCCTTTACTTTGCCGGGCAAATTGTAAATAATGGTGTATTTCATATCGCTCAAATAGCCTTTAATCATCTCCATCTGCGACTCATCTTCAGTTTTCATATCACCTAAATTCAAAGGCACATCTTTTCTCGAAAGTTTACCTTTTTCCCAAGAATATAAATTTTGCTCGTTGGCACTTTTATTCAAACCAAGAGCAGAATTTAAAGCACTCACATTCTCAAAGTCCATATTCAAGATATAAACGTAAGCCTCTGATGTGTCAATTTTGAGATTTGAAATACCTTTAACGCTTTTGTAAGTATCCCAAGTAGCAGAAAAAGAAGAATCAAGTGAATATTTCAATTTCGGAATCATTTCTCCGGTAGTATCAAAAGCAGCGAAAAGTTGCATTTGTTCAGCAAATTTTTTTGCGTCTATTCGATTAATATATAGCCCCGAACCATTTTTTTGAACCGTAATCTCTTCTGTAATGTCAAAGCACGAAGAAAAAGAGACGATCATCGCAACCGCCAAAAGAAATGAAAAATATTTTTTCATTGATGTTGAAATTTTAATTGTGAATAAAAGATACAAAGTAAGACGTAAATATTCAAATATGATACTTTTAAATAAAAACAGGAGTTGTTTTTAATCTTTTTTTGTCAAAAAAAAAACTCCTACATCAAAGGGGGAACGATGTAGGAGCAAAAAACATACTATGAGAAAACTACACGATGCAAATATAAAAGATTTTTTTTAACATATAAAACATTAAATAATATTTGTTACATATTATTTAGAGAATGGTATAAAAATCAGAGAATGTGGTCAGTTATCACAATAAAAACAATATTAAATCGGGCTTACATTCTACAATTGATAAATAATTGGCATGTTTTTTTCTAATATTAATATAAATTAATTTTTATGTGTTTTTAATATATGTATCTTGAACCAATTCCTCCATTTCTCAATACAACACCTTCAATTTTTAAAAAAGGCAAAAAAAAATCCCTGCTTCTCCAGAAAGAGCAGCAGGAACTCAACAAAGTAACATACTATGAGAAAACTTAAATGCAAATTAAGCAATTTAAGTTGATATGTATTCTCTTATTTTTGAAGTGGTTATACATTATAAGAATGCGGTATCAATCGGCAAGAATACGGTCAAATAAAAATAATCAAATTAATTTAGACGCAAAACAGAAAATTATTGAAGGTGGTTTGAGAAAATTGCAAAGCTGAATATATTCATTAAACTACACAAATTCACATCGTTTAAATTTCACAATACAGTATAAACAAAAAAAATCCTGCACTAAGAGGTTGAGCGCAGGAAGACTAGGTAAACATACTATGAGAAAACTTATCTTCAAAAATAGGCATTGAATGAGCTATTTTGCAAATGGCTTTTTCTAAACGGCATGGTTTCATTATTTAACGGTTGAATTGATTTATTTAACGGTTTATCCCAAAAAAAATCCTGCACCTCTGGAGGGATTGTGGTGCAGGAAAAAAACAAACATACTATGAGAAAACTTTCACGAAGATAAAGACATTTAATCAATCAAAGCAACAAAATTACCCATTTTTTTGTATTTATTTTATGAATCAATATTTTAATATGATAATTCGTTTTATCAATTAAATACTTGATAATCAATGAATTATACAGTATTTTTGTACTAATTATAAAACAATTATTTTGAATACTGCTGATAATGAGATACTTACAAATATTATTATTTATCATTTGCAATTTCCCTATTCTCTTTTCTGCTCAAAACTGTGGCTTTATTTTCAATAAAGACGATCAAATTGAGCGCATCACGGAGCAGTATGTTGAGCGCGCGAACGCCTATATTCGTACCCGAGCTGTTGTCAAAATTCCTGTCGTCGTGCATGTCGTATGGAAAAATGCGGTTGAAAATATATCCGATGCTCAGATTCAATCGCAGATAGATGTCCTCAATCAGGATTTCAGAAAAAGAAATGCCGATTTTAAAGATGTGCCTGGGAGTTTCAAAACAGTAGCCGCTGATTGTGAAATTGAATTTTGTCTGGCTCAAAAAGATACGTTAGGTCGCCCAACAACGGGGATTACTCGAAAACAAACTTCCATTGATGCTATCGGTTCTGTTTTTTCCAATAATCGGCTGAGAGTATATTATCAAGATTTAGGGGGTACTAATAATTGGAAACCTGATAGTTTCCTCAATATATGGGTTTGTAATATGGGTACTATTCTGGGTTTTACAACTCCTCTAAGAGATGCATTACTCAAACGCAGTGAAGATGGGATTATCGTTGATTATCGCTCATTTGGCACCATCGGTACTGCATTGACCAATTTACAGCACAATAAAGGAAGAACCACTACCCATGAAATAGGACATTATTTTAATCTTTTGCACATTTGGGGCAATGATGATACTTGCAATGATGATGATTTGGTGGGTGACACTCCACTCCAAGCAACTGCCAACTTAGGTTGTCCTTCTTTCCCTCAGATATCCTGCGGCATTGGCAATATGTTCATGAATTTTATGGATTATACCGACGATAATTGTATGGCACTTTTCACATTGGGACAAAAAGCGCGGATGCTGGCAGCTTTAATTGAATTCAGACCCGGATTACTGAGGGGGGGTGATTGCGAGCCTTCTTCCACTCAAAATATTGATTTTCAATCGTTCATTTACCCTAACCCTGCACGAGATTATATTTTTTTGACAATCAAAAGGGAGGCGTTATCAAACGAAAATACAATCACAATTGCTCAAAATATGGGAAATATCGTTTTGTCAAAAAAACTATCGGATTTAGAGAAAGATACTGTTCATACTGAGGGGGGGGTAAAAATACCGATTGGGGGCTTATCGGGCGGAATGTATTTTATTTCACTCAAAATAGATAATCAGGTTTTTGTCAAAAAAATAGCAATTGTGCATTAAAAAAGGTTTTCAGTTTTTTGATTCACAGAGGTCACATAGAAACACAAATAATAAAATCTGTGTTCCTATGTGACCTTTGTAGTTCAATCAAAACTATTCGCTCAACAAGTCCATAATCACTTCTACTAAATCTTCTGCATTGGGTTTGCTGAAATAATCTCCATCCGAACCATATGGCGTGCGATGTTCTTTGGCAGTGATGGTTCTGGGCGCGCAATCGAGATATTTATAGCCCCCTTGCTTTTCGAGGACTTCATTCATCATATATGCCGTGGCAGCACCCGGGACATCTTCGTCAAGAAAAACAACGCGGTTGGTTTTTTTCAAAGATTCGACTATTTGGTGCTCCAAATCAAAAGGCATCAAAGTCTGGACATCAATTAATTCGACTGATATATTGGCTTTCTTCAAAAGTTCAATCGCTTCTAATGCTATTCTGACACAAGAACCATAAGTGACCAGGGTTACATCTGACCCTTCTATTAAAGTTTCGGGAACACCCAAAGGAACTGTAAATTCTCCTAAATTCTCGGGTAAACGTTCTTTCAAACGATATCCATTGAGACATTCAACCACTATAGCAGGATCATCGGATTGAATCAATGTGTTGTACATGCCGGAAGCTTGAACAAAATTGCGCGGCACACAGAGGTAAATCCCTTTCATAGAACTGATAATCATGCCCATAGGCGAACCCGCATGCCAAATACCTTCTAAGCGGTGACCCCGCGTGCGAATTATGCAAGGCGATTGTTGCATCCCATTTGACCTGAAACGCAATGTTGCCAAGTCATCTGATAATGCGGCAAAGGCATAAGCCAGATAATCCAAGTATTGAATTTCGGCAATAGGGCGTAATCCACGCATAGCCATACCCAAAGCTTGACCCATAATTGTCCATTCACGAATCCCTACATCAAAAACCCGTTCGATACCGTATTTCACTTGAAGTCCCATAAAGCCTTGATTGACATCGCCGATATGTCCGACATCTTCACCAAAGGCAAATGCAGTAGGATATTTTTCGAAAAGTGTGTCAAAAAAAGTATTGATTATTTCATAACCATTCTTTAACGGCGAATTATCTTTATAAAGCGGTGCCACTTGTGGTACTTTCAACGCTGAAAACGGCGTTTCACTGTGGAGATGAGTGCTATATGTAATATGAGCTTTATCCTTTACGGCTTTTATCCAGTCGTTTAATCTCTCTAAAGCTTCACTTTGACACCCTTTGAGCGTGAAGACCAGCCGACGAGCACTTTTTAACATCTCAGAGATGAATGGCTCGCGCATACTTTTCAGCTCTGCAAGATGTTGATTAATAATATCCGCCTTATCGGGATGAGCTTGTGACATTTGTAAAAACAGCGTCTGAACTTCTGATTTAACCGCCGCAATTGGAGAGAAGTAAGCATTCCAAGACTTCACTTTGCTTTCACGGGCTCTCGTTTTTGCCCGCAACTCAATCGCTTCAATTGCCGATTCGGTCGCCAATCCGGAATTTAAAATCCATCGACGCATAACCGCGTTGCAATCATAATGGCGTTCCCATTCCAAACGATCTTTAGTTTTGTATCGTTCGTGCGAACCAGAAGTTGAGTGCCCTTGCGGTTGTGTCACTTCTTGGATGTGAAAAATAGCGGGAATATGCGTGTGGCGAACTTTTTCAATACCCTCTTCAAACGTTTCAACCATGCCCGGATAATCCCACGCTTTGCAGGTATAGATATGGATACCATCACCCTCTTCGTTCATTTCGAACCCCCTCAGTACCTCCGAAATATTGCTCTTTGTGGTTTGAAACTCTACTGGCACACTGATACCGTATCCGTCGTCCCAAATAAAAATGGCTAAAGGAATTCTCATGACTCCCGCAGCGTTCACAGCTTCCCAAAATACACCTTCAGAAGTGCTGGCATCACCAATAGTGCAAAAGCAAACTTCATTGCCATTATTGGAGAATTGAGTAGAAGTTCTCAATTGTTCCGATTCCCGATATTTTTTTGAGGCTAACGCTAAACCCACTCCACGGGACATCTGACCCGCCGTACAGGATATATCGGAAGAAGAGTTATAAAAATCAAGGTGGTTGGTCCACTCGCCAGTGTGTTTATCAACAAGTGGCGTTGCAAAATGCGCATTCATCTGACGACCGCCACTGAAAACGTCATTGTTAATATCGGCATAGAGCTGGGCAAAAAAGTCTTCGGGAGTAGAAACACCCAAAGAGAACATCAGCGTTTGGTCACGATAATAACCGGAACGCCAGTCACCTTTCTTGAAAACTTTAGCAAGCGCCACTTGTGGCACTTCTTTGCCATCTCCAAAAATACCAAATTTAGCTTTTCCGGTCAAAACTTCACGACGACCTATCAAGCTGATTTCGCGGCTCAGAACGCAGGTTTCATAATCACCCAAAACGGTGTTGATGTATGTTTCAACATTCACCTCTTCATTGAGTGCTAAAGAATCAAGGCTCACATTAAGTTCGAGATTTTCAGACATTTTTTACAAGATTACTATTTGGTTAAATTCGGCAGGTTTGAATTTCACGCAAAGTTAACATTATTTCTTGATTGTTTGTTTTCAACAATAAAAATACTGTTGCAAGTGGGGTTTCTTAAGAATATCAGAATTTTATTCCGATATTCTAAACCTCTTGAAATTCTATTTTCCTGTTTTTAGATATCTCAAAATTCGAAAATTATTCTCCATCACCGACAATCAGTTTGTTATATGATATTAAATAAATAAAATATTTAATAATGCATTATTTAAAATAAATTTAGAAAGCCTTTCTGACACATTACAACCATTCAGTAGCAAACAAGTATTATTTTCATTTTTAAAAAAATCAATATAAATAATTGATAATCAATTTTTTATAAATTTATAAAAAACAATTTAGAAAAATTTAAATCTGAATAACATTTATTTACACTTTATTAACAATGCACTATTGAAGGGCATCATATCTTTGTATCATAAATTAAATTTATAATAAAAAATAAAATTCAACAAATGAAAATAGTCTTATCATCTCTTTCAATGCTGCTACTTGTAGTTAACATTGCAAAAGCTCAAACAGGTCCCGCCATGACCTTTGAAAAAATGGAAATAGATTATGGAAACGTGGTACAGGGAGGAGATGGTGTGCGGATTTTTAAATTCAAGAATACCGGTACGGAACCACTGATTATCAAAAATGCTCGTGGAAGTTGTGGATGTACAGTACCGAAATGGCCCAACGAGCCCATCAAACCCGGTCAATCTGCTACCATCGAAGTCAAATATGATTCCAGTAGATTGGGCAGCTTTACCAAAACAGTAACTGTTGAAACTAATGAAAGTATTGGAAAACAAGTATTGACTATTAAAGGCAATATTTATGAAAAAAAATTTGAAAATACCGCCAATCAAAACTCGGGAGGCAAACGTTAATAGTTCAATAATTTTTCATCCAAAATGGCGTTGTTAAGGGGTATTAAAAGAAATATTGTAGTTAATTTTATGTTAAAATATTGATAATCAATTATTTATACAATAAATTATAACCCATTAATTAAAATTAAATTTTAAATAACACCTGTTTAACACGTCGTTAACACCGACATTAAGGATGAATATTTAGCTTTGTATAAAATTAATTACTTATTAAAATAATTTTCATTTAATCTATAAAAATCTCTTGAAATGAAGAAAGTATTCTCAATCCTTATGATGTTAGCTTTAGTGGCTGTTGTGGCAAAAGCTCAGAAAGTGGGCGGTCCAGTGATGACATTTGAAAAAACAGAAATTGACTATGGTACAATCGCTCAAGGCAGTGATCCTCTCCGTAAGTTCAAATTCAAAAACACAGGTACTGAACCTCTTGTTATCAAAAATGCTCGTGGCAGCTGCGGTTGTACAGTTCCTAATTACAAAAAAGAACCTGTAATGCCGGGCGAAACTGCTGAAATCGAAGTACGCTACGACACTCAACGGGTAGGCGTTTTTACAAAAACCGTTACTATTGAAACAAACGAAGGTGATCAACCCCGCGTTTTGACCATCAAAGGTGTTGTAAATGAAAAGAAAGCAGAGGAAGGTGTTCCAGCAAGTGCTCCAAGCCTAATTCCGGCTCCCAAGCAGTAAGTTGTAATCCCTAAACTATCTTATAAATAAAGCCTCATGCCGTTAGCGGTATGAGGCTTTTGCATTGATACGCCCAAGTGTATGAGTATCAAAAAGAAAGCCCTTGCTTTAGAGCAAAGGCTTCTAACCCAAACAAATAAACACAAAAACTACTTTTTATCATTTTGACGCCACAAATCTAAGAAATGAGCGGGTGACTTTTCAAAAGGTTATCACGATATTCATATATTTTGTGACAGCAATGTAAGCTGTATTACTATCATAAAGTATTGGAATAGAAGAGTTTACAGTTCAATGTTGCTACATTGAGTATTTTCTATTTTTGAATTTAACATGACAATTGAGAACAAGAATTAGTCCAAAAATAGGGTTTATGTATAGTATTTTGTAATTGATTGAAAATATTTGTTATAAAGTTAAATATTTAATCCTACTTAACGCTTAAAAAATAACCAAGTTATTATTTGTTAATTACTAAACTATTGCAAAAATATGTAAAACAATGTTAACTTTTAAAAAAAATAGCAAAAGAAATAGTCAATAGAAAGCAACATTTTATCAAAAAAGTCAAAACAAACGCAAAGATTGCTATTAATGACTTAAAAGCGGCTGTTACATTTTCTGAATAATCTCAAACGGTTGCTCCAATCGGTTTCCGTTTTCATCAACTATGGTTAATCTGTGTTTGCCCACAGAAGGGTTAAGAGCCATCTGATGAAAAGTTTTGGTCACTCCCACAAATTCGTTATCAAGATGCCAAAACACAGCTGTTTCAGGTTGACGATGTGCCAATCTGAAAATTGTACTGCTCACAGTCCCGTCAAGATCTCTTGGTACATAAATTTTTGTAAAGCTTTTTGGGTATATCAATTGCATCGGATTGATTTTACTCTCTCCGACTTTACAATCTGCTCTATACTGAGGGGGGGGTATATATTCCGGATGTTTAGGCTTGAAGTAATATTCGACCAAGGGCGGTAGAGTAAACCAGCTTTTATGAATCATGTTTTGTGGCTCTTCACAATCGCCATTGACTTGATATTTTTCAGTTTTATCAAGATGTATGGTTTGATGATATGAACAGGGTTTTACCTTGATGCTGTTTTTATGCGCCCAAACTGTATCTTTTACGCATACTTCAGTAGCTCGATAGCCACTATTCCGGCATACTTCCACCTTAATCATATCATCATATGGCGGGTCAAACCACTCCCCTTTTGTTGAAAGGGTATTAAAAATATCAAATAAAACTGGCGCGGCTTTTTCAATGCCAATCAAACCCGGACGGCCTTCACCGTCAGCATTGCCCACCCATACGCCAACAGCATACTGAGGGGTGACGCCACAAGCCCATGCGTCGCGAAAACCAAAACTTGTTCCTGTTTTCCAGGCAATGGTTTTTGACGATTGAAACAATTCCCAATTTCCTTCGCCATCTGGTCGCTCAACTTCTTTCATGGCGTCCAAGGTCAACCAGCACGCAGAAGCGGATAGTACTGTGGGAGTCGTTTCATATTGTGCAGGTTTACTTGTTGAAGACGGGTTTTTAGTAAAAATATAATCAGGCTGTCTCCAGTCATTTTTATCGTAGCGGTTTTGATAAGTATACCAATGTTTTGCGGTACGAGCCAAACAGGCATATGCATTGGTAATTTCCCAAAGTGAACCTTCTCCTCCGCCCAAAATCATTGTCAAGCCATAATGGTCAGGCGATTTGTTGAAAGTAGTGATGCCCAATTTTTTTAAATTATGGTAAAACTTTTCAATACCGTATTGATTCAATAGCCTTACGTAGGGTATATTGAGAGATCGCGCCAAAGCCCGCCGTGCCGCAATGACACCGTCATAGGTCTCTGCATAATTCTCGGGATGGTAGCCACCAATTTCGGTCGGGATGTCCAAAAGTAGGGAATTAGGCATGATTTCGCCTTCTTGTTGCGAATAGGCGTATAAAAATGGTTTCAGGATACTTCCGGTTGAACGATTGGAATGGATAATATCTACGTCTTCGCCATGCTGTTTTCCGGCACCCAATACATTGCCACAATATGCCACCACTTTACCGGTTTCAATATCTAAAACAATTGCGGAGATATTGTTTATACCGTTGGAAATCAATTGATTATGGTGTATTTTCAGAATATTATTGACCTGATTTTGATAAAAGGCATCCACGCTTGTGCGTACACGGGAGAGTTTATCGGTTCTGAAAATTTGTTCTTTAAATGCCCTATCCAGCAAATGTGGGGCAGCATGAGGCAGTGGCAAGGGCTCTTCCGGCAAGGGTTCTTCTTTGGCCAATTCGCCGGAAGTCTTATCCAGCATACCCCTCAGTATCAGCCTATCTAACAACCGATTGCGTTTTTCAAATAGCGCGTTGCGATTACGCCCCGGATGAATTAATGCCGGAGAGTTAGGTAAAACGGCAAGTGTAGCCGCTTCTGCCCAATTCAGAAGTTTTGAACTTTTGCCGAAATACCGCCAAGATGCCGCTTCTAAACCCACAACATTACCACCAAAAGGGGCATTGGAGGCGTAAAGAGCCAGAATATCACGCTTAGAATAAGTCATTTCAAGGCGAGTCGCCATGATGACTTCAATTATTTTATTAAAAAGGGTGCGTGGGTCATTTTTACGAGCCAGTCTGATGACTTGCATGGTGATAGTAGAACCTCCACTGACGACTTTTTTATTTTTGACATTTTGTAACATCGCTCGTACAAAAGCGAAAGGATTAACTCCTGCATGCCAATAAAAATTTCTATCCTCAAACTCTACCAAACATTTCACATATTTTTCGGGTAAACTATCGCTGAAAGGGAATCGCCATTGCCCATCTTGGGCTATGCGTGCATCAAGCAAATTGCCTTCTCTATCTTCCAAAACCATGCTATCGGGGTCGTTGAAAAGTGGATTAGGCAAGCAAAACCAAAATAGTAAAAGCATAAGACCTGTAACAATAAGTGTTTTACGCTTATGCTTTTGACATAAAAAGGCTTTGACAAACTGAATTTTTTTAAACATTGAAAATCTCTATTTCAATACTTCGTCTAATCTTTTTTTGATAATAGCGGTCCATATTTTATACCCTTCTTGATTCTGATGCAATTGATCTTTGATAAACAAGTCTGAACGGGGTTTACCCGTTGAATCAAGATATGCAGCAGTTGTTTCGATAAAATGGACGTCCTTAAATTTCCCGCAAGCTTTTTTCAACAATCTATTAGCTTCTTTTATCTCCGACCACACTTTCCAACGGCTATTAGTAGGCGTAATTTCAATTAAAAAAATGGGTTTTGTCGGTTTGACTTGCCTTATTTTTTTAACAATCTCTTGAAAAGTAGCGGCTACTTCTTTAGGTGTTCTATCAAGATTACTGCCTGAAATATCGTTGGCAACGAAAATGACTACTGCTCTGAAATCATGGGGTTGAACAATTCTTTCAGTATAAAAGTACAAATCCGAAAACTTTGACCCGCCAAAGCCCCTCTGAATCACGGTATAAGGTTGCATATCGGTTGCAATCGTTTTCCAAAGGCGAATGCTTGAGCTACCGGTGAAAAGAATAGCGTTTGAAGGGTCTTTTTCAGCTTTATCTTTAGCTTCTAACTGCTGAATTTCTTGTTCCCACGATTTCGATGCTTCCTCATATTTGGATAAATCAACTGTGGCACACCCTGATAGGATAAGAAAAATAAAAAATACAATTCCTCCTTTAAGAAAATCCGTATTCATTCGTACTGTCATAAGGTTTTGTTAATTTGGTCAATTATTCAAATCGCTTTGTCAATTTTATAAAACATTGATAATCAATTTTTTATAAATAAATTTACCACTAAAAAGTTAAGGTTTTATTAAAACAAAAAATTGCATTAAACCCACAGCATAAAACTACGTCAAATTAATCGACTGACAAAAAAAGTTATTTTTTATTACAATTAAATATATTCAGATTATGAAAAAGATTATTTTAATGTTTTCAACATTGTGCTTATTCACTTTATCCGTTGTGGCTCAAACGCCTCAGGCATCTACCGATCCCGTTGAGAAAAAGCAAAAAGGTAAGGACAAAATGACCGCTCGCCACCACCACGAAGGTATGAAAAGCTTAGGTTTGAATGCGGAGCAGAAACAAAAAATGAAAGAGATTAGAACCCAAAATCAAGGGAAGCTCAAAGCTATTAAATCAGATGCCTCGTTGACAAAAGAGCAAAAAAGAACTCAGGCTCATGCTATCATGACAGAACAAGACAACGCTGTAAAAAATATTTTGACTGCTGAACAAAACGCCAAATGGGGTGATATGAAAAAACAGCGCAAAGCACATGGTAGTAAAATGAAACAGCACGCCAAAAGAGAGCACAAAAATGCGGAGCCTAAACAAGGCGGGAATAAAGAGTAAGCGATTTTTTGACAATAAAAATCAAAGATTAAGTTTAAGGTGATTAATTTTTTGACGAACCTGTCATATTTTTTTGGATATGACAGGTTTTTTAGTGTTGAAAAACCGATACTGAGAGGGTGTTTTTATGTAACTTTTAGTATTATTGCAGCGTTATTCTTTTGAAAAAAATCATCACTCATAAAATTTAATTATGGCAAATATTCCAAACCCAAATCAAGGTCAAATCAATATTGAATTATCGGAAGAAGTGGCTGAAGGTATATATTCTAATCTGGCAATTATTTCACATTCCAGCTCCGAATTTGTCGTGGATTTTGTGCGCATGATGCCCAATGTCCCGCAAGCAAAAGTAAAAAGTCGTATTATCCTCACACCCGAACACGCAAAACGCCTTTTGTGTGCGTTGGCTGATAATATTCAGAAATTTGAGCAACAATTCGGTAACATTGTAGAAAAAGATGTTCCGCCTTACCCCATGAATTTTAGCACACCGACTGCTCAGGCATAATAGGGAAAAATTAATTTCAATAAAAAGATGCAACAAGAAGTCAAATACCATTGGAACAGCCTTGAGTATAAACGGGTAAATCTGATGAACGTTTTGTCAAAATACAACAATGATATTTTGAATAAAAAACCGGCTCAAGACGCATGGTCTGCCATACAAGTGATGCAACATCTGATGAATGCCGAAGCTCAATCACTCAATTACATGAAAAAAAAATTGAGTCATAGCGTCAATATTCCCAAAGCCGGAGTCAAAAGCGGTTTACGACGTATCGCTTTACGCATTGCTTTTGCACTGCCTTTCAAGTACAAAGCACCTCAGCAACTGGAAGTTTTCCCCGATTATAGTGATTTTGATGATATAAAAATTCAATGGGCTTCTCAACGCCTCGAGTTGCAAGATTTTATGGAAATATTACCTGAAAACCTCTTTAAAACTGAAATCTGGAAGCATCAGATAATGGGTAAAATGACAATCATTCAAATGATTGATTTTTTTGAAGATCATTTTGATAGGCATCAAAAACAAATCGAAAAAACGTTGAAAATCATTAGCCGTTAATACTATTTGACGTTTTTATTGTAATTTTGCGGTAGAATACACAAAAGTGTTTTACTCCCTACTGTTCGTGGAGTCATTTTTTACCAAATAAATATTGGTCAAATGAAAGAAATTGAATTACGCCTCTCGCCTGAGGAGGCGCACAATGACGACTCTATTCGTCATGCAGCAGCTTTTAAGCTCGGCATTCCTGCAACTCAAATCACCGATTTAACAATTTTGCGCCGCTCAGTTGATGCCCGCGGGCGCGATGCAGTTTATCAACTTCGAGTGGGCGTTTATACTGAGGGGGGGGCCTCGCCTGAGCCTGCGCTGTTAAAAAATTATAAAAATGTTGCTGATGCTCCAAATGTCATCATTGTGGGTGCAGGTCCGGCGGGGTATTTCGCAGCATTAGAGTTGATAGAATTGGGTCTAAAGCCCATCGTTTTTGATCGAGGTAAAGATGTCCGTTCAAGACGTCGAGACCTCCGAGCCATTCAACAGTTCGGCATTGTCAATCCTCATTCCAATTATTGCTTTGGAGAAGGCGGCGCGGGTACATATTCCGATGGTAAACTCTACACCCGAAGTCACAAACGCGGTTCCATCGAAAAATCATTGAAATTATTAGTTGAACACGGTGCCAGTCCGGATATTCTCATTGATGCGCATCCCCATATTGGGTCAAATAAATTACCACAAGTTGTTCAAAATATCAGAGAAACCATCCTGCATTATGGTGGAGAAGTTCATTTTGATAGTTATGTAACAGATTTCATTATTCGAAAAAACAAGATATTGGGTATTGTAGTCAATGATAAAGAGGAACATATTGGCGAAGCTGTCATAATTGCAACAGGACATTCTGCGCGAGATATTTATTATTTGTGTGATAAAAACGGGATTAGAATTGAAGCGAAACCCTTTGCATTGGGCGTTCGCATTGAACATTCTCAAGAGTTTATCGACTCTGTGCAGTATAAAAAAAAGGATAGAGGTGAATATCTGCCCGCAGCCAGTTATAGTTTGGTTTGTCAAGTTAAAAATCGGGGCGTATTTTCATTTTGCATGTGTCCGGGCGGTTTGGTTGTACCGGCATCAACTGCTCCGGGCGAAATTGTTGTTAACGGGATGAGCATGAGCAGACGCGATTCAGAGTATGCTAATTCAGGCACTGTGGTAGCCATAGAGTTAGAAGATTTAAAAGCATTTGAGAAACACGGCGTTTTTACAACATTAGAATTTCAGAAATCCGTTGAGCAAAATATGTTTTCAGCTGGTGATGGCTCTCAAAAAGCACCTTCCCAAAGGTTGACAGATTTTGTGAACCGAAAAATATCAGCAAACCTACCGAACACTTCCTATATTCCGGGTCTTTTTAGTGCACCCGTGCATGAACTTTTACCCCCCTCAGTATATAACCGTTTGCGAGAAGGTGTGATGCAATTCGGAAAATTGATGAAAGGATATATGACTGAAAATGCCAATGTAATAGGGACAGAAAGCCGTACATCATCGCCGGTGAGGATACCCCGAAATCCGGAGACGTACATGCATGACGATTGTAAAGGGTTATTTCCCTGTGGTGAAGGTGCCGGTTATGCGGGGGGGATTATTTCAGCAGCCATGGATGGTCAAAATGTCGCAAAATTTGTAGCAAAATATATGATAAAAATATGATAATATTTTCTATTTTTGATGCCCTTTACATACTTAGCAAGTCTATACTATCAGATATTGGTTTTTTGTATAATACAAAGTGTAGAAATTATTTTGAAGAGGGCGTAAATATAAAAATAGGGATTTTTTTTTGGGTGAATTATCTAAAAGAATAAAAAAAATAATTTTTTCTTTCTAACATAACTCACTCATAATCATTTATTTGTACTTTAAATTAAATAATTATATTTTTACCGATGAAAGATTATATGGATTTACTGGGTCGTGCTTTGATTTCCGTTATTTTTTACTTTGAGGCTTACGACAAGATATTTTACATGACGCCTACCAAGGCAAGTATGACAGCATTAGGCATAACATGGAATCAAAATTTATTGATTTATGGTTCAGGATTTTGTTTAATTTTAGGCGCTACGCTTATTTTGTTAGGTTATAGGTCGGGCTTTGGAGCATTTTTAATATTGTTATATTGGATACCTTTGACAATTATTCTGGACAAGTTTTGGGAAATTCCTTTATCAGACCATGAAACAAGAAGAAGTGTAGCATTACATTTCATGAAAAACATTGCTATTACCGGAGGCTTGTTATTATTATTTGTCAATGGTAGCGGGCGGTTTAGTGTTAAAAGGCTACTGGCCACAACTCGAGTTTAAAAAAGAAATACAGCATTATTCTGAAGGTATTTGGCTAAAGTCCTCACAGAGCCTTTTTACTTAAAAACTGCTTTCAATTGTTTTTATTAATTTTTTATTTATACATTTTTTATATATTTGTTCTTGAATTTATAAAGGATACAAACTCTTAGTCCTGTTTTTACGTAAGTTCATCAAAATAATAAATATAAACTGTTGAAACATAGTGCTAATATAATCATACAAATCTATATTTATGTGTTATTTTTGTACATCTAAGTATAGATAAGAAACCGAGTCTAAAATAAAAAAGATGATTTTTTAACCAACTTCATTTAAACGTACCTATGAGAGCCGTAATTGTAGAAGATGAGCCAAGTGGCATGACCAACCTACAAAATTTTCTTGCCAAATATTGTGAGCAAGTAGAAGTCATTGCAACAGCTGAAGATGTTGAAAGTGCTATCAGAATGTTCACTAACCCGGAGATTCAACCTGATGTAGCATTTCTTGATATCAGTTTGCCAGATGGGCTGATTTTCCAGGTTTTGAATAAAATTAAAGAAGAAAATGACATCAATTTTGACATAATTTTTGTCACCGCTTACGATACATTCACCAAGCGCGCTTGTGAGTATGCCTGTGTAGGATATGTCAACAAACCCATAGACCCCGATGAACTCACGGCAGCGGTCAATCGGGTCAGAACGGGAAAGTCGCAAAAAACAAAAGAAAGAATAGATGTGTTTCAAGGTCACCTTTCCAATCCGAATGCTTTCGAGAAAATGAGCATTTCGGCGGTAGATGGTATCTATTTTTTGAATATCAAAGATGTGGTCAGACTTGAAGCCGAAGATAACTATACACATATTTTCACCCACTCGGGTGACCGACGAACTGTTGCAAAAACCATCAAATCGTATGAAGAATTACTATCAGGTGTAAATTTTTTTCGGGTTCATAAAAGGCATTTGATCAACCTGAATTACATGAGTAAATTTATGAAAGGCGATAGCTTAGTGGTAATGGATGACGGTATTAAAATCGAAGTGTCCCGTCGTCGTCGCCCTGCATTTATGGAATTGATGAAGCGATTGCAAGTAGAAATTCAAGAACTATAGAACAACTTAATAAAATGCCTTAACCTGAAAAAATATATTAAAATTAATTTTAAGATATAAAAAAATATTCATATCTTTGCAACCAATTCAGAATCAATTCGTTACGAATAAATGGCATATCTGCTGTAAGCTCAATTTTTATATAATATTGAACAGGATAGATTTCGTTTTTTAGTTATTCTTTAAGTTCTGATTTTCAGTATCTTAAACATTAACGTAAATTCAATGTTAAATAATCAACACAATTTTCTCATATTTTTTGGTGCTTTGAAGAATTTGCAATAACTTTAAATCATCAAATCCATTAAACATATATAACCCATGACCGACTTTACTACTTTTTTTAGAGACGAACCAAACTTACATTATTCGAATTTTACAAATTACTACACTATGGAAGACAAAAAAGGAGGTAATAGCCCTAAGAATCTGCAAGACCTAAAACGAGAATTGCAGACTTTAACACAACAGGATTCTCTTAAAGTCACAGGGGGAAAGACTTTAGAAAAAGACAAATGGAATTCCGGCTGTGGAGGAATAGTTCCTCAATGACCCCACTTTTATACTTGTTGAGTTAAGCAAATATCACGTGATGAAAAAAATAATCGGGAGATGAGTCGAAACTTGTTTCCCGATTGTCATTTTTGCATAATAAGTCGAAATTTTAGCTCTCATAAAAAAAACAAATCACTTTTTTACTTAATTTTGATTTTCTATATTTATTAATTTTACGAGCCGTTAATCCAATAACTTTTTGATAAAACTTTAATCCAAAAAACGGGAATGTACTGCATTGAAATAATGTGTTGACTCGTTTTTCATGATAATACCATGTAAATATGCCAAATGCAGCAATCGAAATATTAAAAATCAGGGAATTAGAGCACCAACTCGAAAATCTGAAAGATAGTGAACAAAAACTTCACACCTTACAAGCAGTAGCGGAGTTTTATACTTTTACTAATATCAGAGAAGCTCAAAAACTTCTTTCAGAACAATATAAACTTCTTTTAAAATGGCAACACCCTGAGTTGATGTTAAATTATCATCTCAATACCGCAATTGTTGAAAATCAATTTTACAATTTCAAATTATCTGATATTCATTTTAATCAAGCTATCCACATAGTTGAAGAGGAGGGCAATGTTACCCAACAAACAGAAGTGTATATCGACTATGCCGGAACATTGATGAATCTCAGTATTACAGACAAAGCGATGTTTTATATTGAAAAAGCGTATCGCAATTTGTCTTCTTTTCCCGATGAAATTCTTTACGCCCGACTGATGTGCCGCGAAGGTTATTTGCTTTGGCATTTTGCAGATTACGATAAAGCAACTGAATTATTTTTTCAGTCAGATAAAATATTCTCAAATGCAGATGCTAAAAAGCTCAAAATCAAAGACTTATACTTTCAAACTTTAGTTCATGCGGGGTTGGGATTGGTATTTGAAAAAACAGGTGATAAACAACGATGCGTGAATTCTTATTTGCGGGTGGTGGATATGTGCGAAAAAGGCGGTATCCGCAGCCGCTTGGCTTGGCATTATCTCAATGTCGGAAAAGCCTATATGTCAATGGATGATTTTGACAATGCCGAAAAGTTTTTTAAAGAAGTGAATCGCATTTCAGATGATATCAGTCAATCTGCCAGAGCATATGCAATGGCAAATATTGGGTATTGTCACTCCCTCAGCGGGCGCTATGAAGAAGCCTTAGAAATGTACAATAGAGCGGAGCAAATCTACAAACGCAGATCCAATGATTATGATAACCTTTCCATTGTCTCTCACTGGAAAGGGCAACTGTACGATGCACTTGGAAAGCCCAAAAGAGCAGAAAATCGCTTGGTTGAAGCCCTTGAATTTGCGAAATTAGCTAAAAACCCCCGCCAACAAGCTATCGTCTGCCGTGATATTGCCGAATTATACGCCGATAGGGGCGATTTCAGAAATGCTTATGACTATGAAGTGTTGCACAATCAATTCGTCAAAAAGCATTATGAAGAGATGAATAGAATCAAAATTGACGAATTAGAGTTTAAATATGAAGCCGAACGCCGCCGCAAAGAGGCTGAAATGCTGCGTTTACAAACATCCAGTTTACAGATGAAAGCATTAAGAGCGCAAATGAATCCGCATTTTATGTTCAATGCTTTGAATGCCATTCAAAATTCCATTACTTCCAATAATGCCGAATTTGCGGAAAAATACTTGGCTAAATTCGCCAAACTCATGCGGTCAAGTCTCGAAAATTCTGAATTAGAGATTATAACACTTGAAGATGAAATTGCCTTTTTAGAAGACTATTTAATCATCAATCAAAAACTGCGTTTTGAAGACCGCATGCAATATAAAATTATCGTGGATGAAGAGATTGAAGATGATATTTTTGGAGTACCTACTATGATTGTTCAACCTTATATCGAAAATGCAATTGAACATGGTTTGCGCCCCAAAAAAGGCGGTATGATAAAAATTGAATTTAAATTGATAGATGAAAACACCATCTTATGTATTGTAGAGGACAACGGCATCGGCCGCGATAAAATCAGAGAAATTCAGGAACGAGATGAGTATCACCTCAAACATAAATCAAGAGGCACTAACATTACCGAAAAAAGGTTAGAGTTGCTGCATAGTGGTAGAAAAGATAATTTCTCCGTCAAAATTCATGACCTTAAAGACCCCCTCAGTAATGAAGCACTCGGCACACGGGTAGAAATTCTGATTCCTATCGTTGAAATGCCTTATAAACAAGTGGGGAGAGGGGAGGATTGAGGATTTGAAGATTTGAGGATTTGAAGATTTGATGGGGTGAGGATTTGAGGGTTTGATAAAAATTTTTATTTAAAAATAATGTGCAATGTCGTTGACTACAGAATCTCCTTCGCTTTACGATAATCTTGAACAAAAAAGTACTGCCGAACTGCTCAAAGCCATGAACGACGAAGACAAAAAAGTTCCTTTTGCCGTCGATAAAGCGTTGGCGCAAATTGAGGCTTTGGTAGAGGCGGCGTATGAGCGCATGAAAGAAGGCGGTCGCCTTTTCTACATCGGCGCCGGAACAAGTGGCAGATTGGGCATTTTAGATGCGAGCGAAATACCCCCAACATACGGCGCACCGACTGATTGGGTCATTGGTTTGATAGCGGGTGGTGATCATGCCATCCGAAATGCCGTTGAGTTTGCAGAAGACGATTTGGAACAAGCTTGGAAAGATTTATCAACGTATGAACCTGATAATAAAGATATTCTTATCGGTATAGCCGCATCCGGAAGCACATCGTATGTTCTTGGAGGGTTGACGCAAGCCAACGCAGCTGGGATGCTGACCGGCTGTATTGTCTGCAATCAAGAATCAGCTGTAGCTGAAGAAGCCACTTATCCGATTGAAATTCTCGTCGGCCCTGAATTCGTCACCGGTAGTACCCGTATGAAGTCAGGAACAGCTACCAAACTCGCTTTAAATATGATTTCTACGGCACTGATGATTCGTTTGGGGCGAGTAAAAGGCAATCAGATGGTGGATATGCAATTGACTAACGTAAAACTCATTAATAGAGGCGTCCGAATGGTGATGTTTCAATTGGGAGTGGATGAAAAAAAGGCGACCGAGTTGCTCAAAGACAATGGTTCGGTGCGCAAAGCCGTTCAAGCATATTTAAGCCAATAAGACAGTAAAAAAAATCTATTTCATACGACACAAATTGTGGAAGATTTGCAACAAAACTAAGCACATTTTCCACATTCAACCACAATAACAGTCATTTTGTCATCTACTTTCACAAATAACTGACAAAATGACTGCTATTTTTTCGTGGTATTGAAATTGTACTTTATGATGTAAATTTAAAAACACTTCCATCATGAAATCACAAATTCAAATTCCGCAAGAGCTTTTAGCTCAAATAGATTTTCAAAACACTGTTAATGGTGGAATGTCTGAAACGACTGCCGCCGCTTGGAAAGAAAAAGATGGCTATCGTTTAATATTGAAAGCACCGGGTGTAGATGTGGAAAAAATTCATATTGAAACTGCTGATCAACGGTTTACCATATTTTATTTAATAGATGTTTTGGAAGGTTCTCAACAACTCCCTTACTATCTTATCAATTTACCTCTTTCTCCGGAAATAGATGTGAATCACATATCTGCACATTTAAATGATGATGGCAGTATTCTGGTTCTTGCTCCATTCAGTGATTGGGCAAAAGGTAAAAGCAGACAGATTGATATTGACATGTAATCATCCTTGTGTTAGAATCGCATTCTTATAGGCGTCAAAATATTTAGCAATATACTTGCCGATGACATCAAATTCGAGGTTGACCCTATCTCCGATTATCAGATTTTGAAAAGTCGTATGCTCATAAGTGTAGGGAATTATGGCAACTGAAAATGAGTCATTCCCGGGATTCACTACCGTCAGACTTACACCATTGATACAGATTGAACCTTTATCCACAAGGAGATACTGTGGGGTCATTTTATACTCAAAAGTAAAGAGCCAGGAGCCATTTTGGTCTTCAATAACTGTGCACACGCCAGTCATATCAACGTGCCCTTGAACCATGTGCCCATCTAAACGGGCATGAGCCAACATAGCGCGTTCAAGATTGACTTTTTCTCCTACTTTCCAGTCGTTCAAATTGGTTTTTTTCAAAGTTTCATCAATAGCAGTTACCGTATGATGTTGAGGTGTGTGTTTAACAACCGTTAAACACACACCGTTATGAGACACACTTTGGTCAATTTTTAATTCGTTTGAAATCTCCGACGCCACTGTAAAGTGTACATTTGTTCCTTCTTTTTCAATTTTTTCAATTACGCCAACCGATTCAATAATACCTGTAAACATATTTTTTATTTAAAATACTTAATTCCCGCGAATCAATTCAATATAACCGCTCAAAACTTTAGGACTTAAAACAACACCGGCTACTCTTTGTTCAAACACCAAACATTTAAAGAAGTAAGTCCCCTCGGCTAAATCGCCACCTTGCAAGTTTTTACCGTTCCATTCCAACAAAGAGTTTGTAGTTTCAAAAACCAATTGTCCCCAACGGTTAAAAACTTTAAAATCCACCCTGTCAATATATCTCATATTAATGGGCTTAAATACGTCATTTTGTTTATCATCATTTGGGGTGAAAGTATTTGGCAATACGTAAATCGGGCAATTATCCACACAGATTTGATTTGACCGCACACTTTCATTCCCAATCGAATCTAAAGCCGTCACTGCATAACACCCCGATACTTTATTACCTTCTTTGTGTAAATAAGTTGTATCTCTGATATCATTAATAGTGGTAAGCTTCCGGAATACCCCCCCCTCAGTATCAGCGTAATAAATATTATACTTGACAACATCTTCCGAACCTCGGCAATTATTGCGCGGGTTTGTCCATTTCAAAAAATTAATAATAGAAGATTCAATTGCACGCCCCGTAGAATCACAATTATTAGTAACCGTTAAGACAGGCGGACAAGGTGGAACCGTGTCAATAGGCGTCCCACAAGCCCTTTGAGAAAGGTTAATTAAAGGACTTGGCACACCGTTTATACCATAAGTGCCTATTGCACGCACATAATAACAGTATTCTTTTTTATTAACGACGTTACTATCTCTGAAAGTGGTAATTGTAGTAGTACCGATAGAATCGAATTGACCGTTGATGCCGGTTATACTTCTGAATATATCATACCGAGAGTTACCCCAAGGCACATCTTTTTGCCAGCTCAAATTATTGACGCGGTCGCTCGAAGCTATGGTGAGAAAATGTGATGACGCCACTTGTGAGAAGCCCAACAACGAATCATTTTTAATATAAAAACCGATTTTATAAGAATAGGGATTTTGAACCGTATTTAAATCATTATCAATCCAAATCGTGTCTACTAAACCGGCAAAAGTGAGGCTGGTAAACGTAGCACCTGCGATGGGTTGAAGATTATTTTTAGAGATACCTGTTGCTTTAAAAACCGTATATTTATAAGGACCCGGATTCAAAATCGTATCCAAATCAGCCGCAACAGGTTTGGTCCAACGAACAAGAATGCGCCCTGTCGTAGCATTTGTTTGTTCGACGGTTGCATGGGTAATCAAAGGAATGTCTCTGCGCAATTGAACGCAGGCTTCCTGAGAAGGCAAACTTGCTACCAAGTTATAAGGGCTATTGGTTGGCGTCCTTTTAGCGAAATGTCCCAGAATCCGATAGCAATAGGTTTTGCCTCTTTCCACATCCTTATCAATATAAAAATATTTACCATTCGCCATCTGGAATACCGTGTCAAAAACGATGCGCGTATAACCTTTACCATCCAAGCCGGTAGTACAAGTATCCAACGGAAACGGATTGCTGCCTTCGCGACGCCATACTGAAAAAGCATAAAAATATCTGTTATTGGCATTTTCACATAGGTACGGCTTTTTCCAACTCACTGTCGTTTGCCCGGAACCGGATGTTGCTGTCACATCTTCCGGTGGAGGACCCACTACTTTTATCTGTACCGTTTTCAAATCCACCAAACCTGTTGAATCAAAGAAATTATCCACTGCTTTAAACACCACCGTGTAAGGATATTCCTCAATATGATCACAAATGGTATTCCATCGAAAAGTATCGCGCACGGGTGGGGTTCTGAAAGTAGTGGTTGAACCGGTTCCTTTAAAAACCGCCTTATTGCGCAAAACCTCAAAAGGACCGCCAAGAGCGGTAAGACTGACTTTTTGTCCAGAATTAGGGTCAGTCGCCACCACAGGAAATTGTACCGTTTGACCTGCAATGACACATATTTTATCAATAGTAGTGATTTTAGGTGGGTCATTCTGACAATCTTCAATCAACACCTGCATGTCTCTGATAGTTGTATCTATCGGAGAACCGCGCCGAAAGGAAATAATCTGAAAAGCAATATTGTATTCACCTCTGGTTTGAGGGCTGCGCCATAAAAACTGGCCCGTTCTTTCATCAAGTGATATCACATTATTCGCCCCGGGGCGAATTTTATCCGGAAATTCATATTGAGGAACGGGGCTATTCATATCCTGAAAAGGCGTAATCAGCCGGAAAGCCAAACTATCCCCATCTGAATCAAAAGCGTTGAGCGTATGCACAAAAGGTTTACCCACGCAGCCTTTATCAATCGGTGGTTGCAAAAGGTGTGGTGTACTGTTAAAACCCGTGGTATTGGGATTTAAAAAAGTATAGGTTGTTTGGATATAAAAAGGAATAGCATCCGATTGAGGGAAATTAACATTTAAAATACCACCGTTCCGATTGGGATCCATCATACCAATCCTATAGGTACTTCGTCCGGGATAAGTATGAGTACCGACATAGATGTTCAGTTTAATATCTCCCGGCAAAAAAATGCCTTCCCCATTGCCATTGGCGCGTTTCACTGTATCAGAACTTCCATCACCCCAAGTAATTGTCAATTCTCGGCGATCAGCCGGTACACTACTGGCTTTAGTATAAGTAATTACCGTAGCCCGAATAGACAAGGGCCCTATTTGATCAATTTGTATTTCCCCCGCTCTGTTGTGTGTTGCGTATGCTTTTCCATGGCTAACCAAAATGGCAATGAAAAAAAGTAATAGGTATTGAAATTTTATTTTCATGAACGTCTGTTTATCGATTTATTGAAAAAATTCTGACCCGCAGCATTTCCAAAGCGCCGAAGATACACCACAATAAATTATCTTTTATCCAAATAAGGAGCATCTAATTAGATTAAACGCATTTATATGAAACCTCGTTTTAAAATAAATGATTTTTTTTCAAAAATAAAATTAAAATATCAATATCACATAAAAAAATCTCCTGTGAGCTTTAACATCACAAGAGATTTGGGTTCAAGTTGTCATAAATTCAGACAAAAAGTTAAACACTTGGAATTGCTTCCCAATCTATTTCCTTTTCATCCGAAGAAAAAGTATTTTTTGTGTTAAGATTTGAAGTAGTTTTAAATAATACTTGTATTGATTGAGCTAAAAGCCTGAGCATAATATATATTTTATAAGATTTTAAAATTGATTTAGTGTTATAACCGTTATTAATCAAAAATAGTTCCCAATTTTCAAATATTCTATGTCACAAAATTACAAATAACTGAAATTTATGACGCAATTTATAATCATAAATTACTACAAATATTTTATTTTCAAAATTTTATATATTTTTATTATATTAATGTTTTTAGAAAAAAATAATTATTTCAGTTAAAAAATAATTATTTTTTTTCTAAACTTTTTTTTGCCCCCCCTCAGTATAAAAACATAAAATGTAATTTGATTTTTGGAAGACTACCAACCCGGTAAAAAATTCAATCCGAATACCCATTTTCGGTCTTCTTTAGGGAATGAAATAGGAAAAGCATAATACGGTTCAAGTATCAATGCGCCCAAAACATTGATTCTTAACGAAATACCGGCACTGCTGATCGGTTTATGCTTAAAACCGGTAAATTCACTCGGCCTTTCCAAATCTTTGCTATTAAAAAAAGCAACCCCGGCATCAAAAAACAAATTCAAATCAGTCAGCAAAAACTTGGATGATATGAGGGACAACTTACGAGGGCCAGTAAAAGGCAAACGCAATTCGATATTGGCAACGCCTATTTTGCTGCCCACTAAACGGTTGAAAAATGCCGGATTTCTACTGTATAGATCTTGTGATTCGTAACCGCGTATAAACCATGAATTTCCGAGATATAGAGGTGAAATATCGTTGCCATTACCGCCAAATCGACCATACCCGATACCTCTCAAAGCTAAAGTGAATGGACTGAATCGAAGATAACGTCTGCCATCGAGCAATAGTGAAGTATAATTGTAATCATTAAAATAGCGCTCAACTCCCACCCTATACCGCCACCCTGCCAGTGGCGCAGTCACACCAAAATACGAATTATCACCTACTAAAGCCACATTTGTAGTAGCAATTTTGAACGAAGGTCCCTTAGGCCCTTTGACCCGCTGTTCCGCTATGGGCGAACCATTTAGGGTATAATAAGAAATATAATTATTGGTTCGACTTGAATAATATTCAAAAGCAGCACCTCCTTCCAAACGCACCGTACTGGAGAATGGATAAAAACTAAAGAGATTGATACGCTCTTGAAAAACCCTGTCTAACGTTAAGACTTCTTTATACGCTTGGATACTATCGCCATTTTTCAACTTTAAAGTGGTTAAAGTTGGGTATTGATAATCTCCACGAGTAATATAAGGAATATGAGACACCCCTACGCCCCAGCCCAATCGTTTGCTTCGATTCACATAAGTCAATTGTCCTCCGGCATTGGCAATATCCCCGTTCATAGAAATACCGGAATACAATTGGTTATTGCCTAAAATATCGTCAAAAAGCATCTCAATGCCTCCTGCAAGCCCCACAGCATTGCCAAAAGTATTATTTCCGGTCATAACGCCAGCACCTGCGCCACCCCCAATATAGGAAAGTTTGAACTTAGATTTGTAAGGTGCTGTCGTAATTTTTGTTGTTTGAAGACCCAAATAATTGCGCTCCATCAGCCGAATATTTTGGTTGACTATATCGCGCTGACTGGGGACAAAGGGCGGCAAAGCGGCCGCAGTTTGATTGATTTCACTCAGTTTTTTTATTTCCTCCGCCTTAAAATCGGTTGATTGAGCGGAATAAATGATGTATTTACCTTTATTATAATAGGTGTAAAGAATCCTATCCCGATTGTCGGCAATAGAAATTGCAGGGGCATAAGGTGTTATACCGGATATACCCGTCTTGAGCTGAGTCAGGCGCAATACTTTTTGGGTATTTGTTTCATACTTATACATATTCCTGAAACCGTCATGATCGCTCAAAAACCAAATATCCCCTTTGTTATCCATTAAGGGATTCATATTATCAGCACCCGGAAATATATCAATATTTTCAACAGAATTGGTAGTCATGTCCATCACAGCCAGATTCATTGTCCATTTGCCATTGATTCTCCCCCTTTGATGGCTCAAATAATCGGTCGAATATATCAAATATCGACCATCAACACTCCAAGAAGGTAAAATCTCTGAATAGCGGTCATTTGTCAATTGTTTGGCTTTGCCGGTTCGAATATCCAATAAATAAAGGTCTGTTTGTCCATTCACCAATCCACTGACGACAATATGTTTGCCATCAGGACTCCAAGACGGATTACTGAAAGCAGGAACATTGTCGAATGACAATTTGCGTTTTGAACTGCCTTTGAAAACATCCTGAATAACCAATACACTGCGACCGCCCTGATGAACATCATAAGCAAACTTGGTATCATCAGGTGACCAAGTGCCGGCGCTTTCGATATAGTTGTATTGGTCAATATGCCCATCTTTAGTAGAACTCACCACTTTGCGCAATATTTTTCCACTTCGTGCATCAGCCAAATACAAATCGGTAGAAAACACACTTTTTTCAGTCAGAAAAATGACATATTTACCATTATTACTGAGCGAAGGACTGATATTTAATTCCCCTGAATTATCCTCCGATAAGAGTTTTTTACCCAATGGCGTTTCTTTTGCCGTCACCCATTTACCATAATAGTCTTTAAGTGTTTTCTGCCAAACTGTTGAAAGTGTATCGTCCGAAACGCCCAAAGTTAAAAGAGTGGCTTTTTTTAACCCTAATTTTGCCGTATTCATAAACAAAGTTGGGATTACCTCATCGCCATAAATTCCAGTGATAAAAGCCCAATAGGCTTGCCCCCATCGATAAGGAAAATATTTAGCATAATTATCCAAATCTTTAAACCGAGGCACATCATCGTTCATCACTGCATCGCGCATCCACATGGCTGTGTGTGGATCAATTCTGCCAATACTCAAATATTCAGCAAGACCTTCAACCATCCACAAAGGCAAATTATTCAGGTTCTGTAAACCTGTAGAATCGCCCGCCAGAATCATATTATATTGAAAAGCATGCACCAACTCATGACCCATTACATGATTGGTTTGCTGATTGGTAGCCGCGATTGGAAAAATGACACGGTTACGCAAGGCTTCTGTCACTCCACCTGTGCCAACCGATATGTCGCCTTGAATAGCATTCGTTTGTTGAAAACCAGGATGGTCATTGTAAATGAGCATCGGATTTTTAGTTTTGATAGTATCTTTTAAAACCTGTTGGTGCATTTTGTACCACATTTCTGCTGCCGCCGCCAACTCCCGTACTTTTTCAGGGTTGTTGAGATATTCATAAATTTCAAAATGTTCGGTATTGTTCACTTTGAAGTCAAACTTACCATAATAAGGCTTGTTTCTACCAAAATACTGGGCTGTAACAGGATGGGTTCCTATTGAAAGGCATATGAATAGTGAAAATAGTATTTTTTTCATGTTGTGCTTTTTAGTTAATTCAAAACAAATTTTATCGGATAAAACAGTCAGCATTATAACTCAGCGTTCAACTTTACAAATTAGGACACTTAAATATTATTACGGCAAATCTATGTTATATTGAAGCTTACATTCAATTGAATACTGGAATATGAGCTCTCATACAAACGAATTTGTTGCTCATGGCAGTTTTTAAGTTCAATTGTTTTAATGAAAAATTAACATTAGGAAGATCTAGGATACACTCCCAAAAAATAAAACATAAAAAATTATACCCTCTTGTTTAATATCTTACTCTATACTGAGGGGGGGAGGTAATTTAACATTTGGGGAATTTATTATCCTATATAATGACACAACGGGCAAAAAACACCACACTTGCCTACTCAAAACCATCAAACATCGCTCATTTTATTTTATGGTACACTTTTTTAATCTTTTATATATTATTCAGTTGTGCAAACAAATTCTTGATTTTAAAATTCAATGAAATTCAAAAACACATCTAATGTATTTATTCAATATCCACTAATATCCTTCAAATCCTAATTACACTCTCTATCACTTTTTAATTTAATAAAAATCAATCAGACAATGAAAAGTATTAATCGTATCAAGTCAATAGGACTTCAAACTGCCGTGGTGGCTACTTTTTTGTTCGCTGCTTCATCTTGCCAAAATAGTCCAAAGCAGGAAGACACTAAAAAAGTAGCGGAAGACCATAACGAAGCAAAATTCAACACTTCAAGTGGAGAAAAAGATGCTCAGTTTCTTGTAAATGCCGCAGAAATTAGTTTGGAAGAAATTAAATTGGGAGAATTGGCACAAAGAAATGGTTCAATGGAAGACGTTAAAAAGTTAGGTGCTATGATGGTTCAGGATCACAGTAAAGCATTAAGTGATTTAACAGCTTTTGCAAGCAAAAAATCTATTACAATCCCGACTTCCCCAACCAATAATGCCCTCTCAGCTTATAAAAATTTAAGTGAAAAAACGGCTTCAAAATTTGATAAAGAATATTGTGATATGATGGTGATAGGTCATAAAGATGCTATTTCTGCATTTGAAAAAGCATCAACGGATGCTAATGATCCTGATATCAGATTATTGGCAGCTGAAAAACTTCCCCTATTGCGCGCCCATCTTGACCACGCAATTGTTTGTCAAAAAAAGTGTGAAAGTGTTGTTTCTAAATAATAGAGTATATTATTTCTTAACAAAATCCCAAAACCCCTCTAAATCTCGTGCGTTAAGACACCCCTCAGTATCGAGGCGGCCTTTACGGGCGGTCAAAACGCCATATCTAATATCCTTAATACCTTCTATGCTGTGCGCATCGGGATTGATACAAATCAAAACACCCTGTTCGCGAGCATATGGAATCCATGTCCAATCCATATCCAAGCGATATGGATTGGCATTGAGTTCTATCGAAACTTTGTTGGCGGCACAAGCATCAATGACTTTTTTATGGTCAATGGGGTATCCCTCGCGGGACAATAGAAGCCTACCGGTTGGGTGTCCTAAAATTGTAACATATTGATTTTCAATTGCTTTAATAAGCCTTGAAGTAGCTTTTGCTTCATCCATTTTCAAATTGGAATGGATAGAAGCAATCACAAAATCGAACCCGTTCAGTATATCATCGCTGTAATCCAGCGCGCCATCGTACAAAATATCGCACTCAATGCTTTTGAGAATTTTAAAGTTAAACAACGTTTTGTTGAGTTCCTCAATTTCTTGCCATTGTTGCACTACCCTTTCCTCTTTCATCCCATTCGCATAAAAGGCCGCTTTGGAGTGGTCACTGATACCAATATAGCGATAGCCGAGCCGTTGTGCCGCTTCCGCCATTTCACTCAAAGTATTCAACCCATCTGAATACGTCGTATGGGTGTGTATAACACCTTGAATATCCCCTAATTGCAACAAATGTGGCAGCTGATTGCCTTTTGCCAATTCCAATATATCCATACCTTCACGCAACTCCGGCTCAATAAAAGGCAAATGTGCTTTTTCAAAAATCTCTTTTTCAATTGGTAAATGCTTAAAATCTGCTTGTCCCAGCCTTTCAGTATGCTTGACAAAAGCCTCTAAAAAAGGGCGGCTTCCTGTATATTTAAACAATTTTGACCCCCATTCGCTTAGCGCACAACTATATATCAAAACAGGTACATTGTTTTCGGTTTTGCACAAATAGGTATTCTCTTTCTTATCCACCAAAATAAGATGTTCTGAATCAAAAAGCGTTTCCACAATATCAACTCCCCCCACAAGCAATTCTATTTTTTCAACAATTGGAGACAAACGGCGCAATTCACCCACTCTTTCTATCTTAAAATCCGTAACCCCCGATTGAGTCATCCGCAAATTGAGCCATTTTAGCACCCCCTCAGTATCCGCGTCTGCCACCGCCCAAAAACGTTTGTTTTTAGATTTCAAAAAATACTCTGCTGCCTTTCGGATTTCTTCCTGCGTTTTTATCCCAAACCCTTTTAGCTCTATCAGACGATTTTCATTACACGCATACAATAACTCACCTATTGATTCGATACCCAAATCTTTCCAAACAGCTTGTATTTTTTTGGGACCGAAACCTTTGATGTGCAACATTTCAATAACACCCGCGGGAGTAACGTCGGCATATTTTTGAAAAGTAGCGAGATGCCCCGTTTTCAAAAGTTCTTCAATTTTATCCCCGGTAGCTTTTCCCACGCCTTTTATGTCATCCATTTCAGCGCGGGACATTTCAGAAAGAGGTTTATCCAGCTTTCTTAAAGTAATATACGTATTTTGATATGAGCGAATCTTGAAGGGATTTTCATCATGCAATTCCATGATAGAGGCTAAATCCGCAAAAACGCGAGCGATTTCTTTATTAGTCATAATTTTTAGCTTTGTCTGAGCAAAACCTGATACGTATCCGGTATTGTTTTTTCGAATTCAGATCGCTTTCCAGCTTTCAATTTCTCAATTGCTTCCGGAGTGGGGTGGCGAATAGTAAAGAGATCTAAATTATGAATTTCTTCAATATTAAATTTATCTCTTAATTCGTGCATCATTTCCTTTTCACGGTCAGGGGCATGCGTGATACTGACATAAAAATAAGCGCCGCTGTTCTGTATTAAATTGACAAAAATGTGGTATTTAGCAAAAATATCGAACAGGTCACGCATGTGTTGTTCCACTAAAAAAGTAAAATCCTTGTTAGAAAATTTCAGAAAAATTTGATTTTTTTCAGCCATAAAAATAGGGGGATACTGAGGGGGGGATTCCACACCGATAATTGTACCCGGGGCATCGTGCTCAACGAATGAGCGCACATTCAATGGAATTCCTTTCAGCATCAAGGGTTGAATAGTCCTTGGATGAACCACTGTTGCCCCATAATAAGTCATTTCTATGGCTTCGTCGTAACTGATATTATTAAGTTTGACGACATCCGTAAAAATCCGCGGGTCACCACTCAAAACGCCATGCACATCTTTCCAGATATACATACCCACCGCGTCGAGGCAGTGAGAGAAAATAGCAGCTGAATAATCAGAACCTTCGCGACCCAAAGTTGTGGTATTATTGTCCCTTGTAGAACCGATAAAACCCTGAGATATAACAAAACCACCGTTTTGGATTAAAGGCTTCACCATGATATTGGTATCATAAATTGTTGATTTCCAATCTATTATTGCCTCTCGCCAAGTTTCATCTGTTTTTATAACATCTCGCGCGTCGAGCCAGCTTGTTTTTAATCCAACTTTATTAAGATACGCGGAGACAATTTTAGATGAAATAATTTCTCCGACAGAAACAATTTGATCATATACATAATCATAAGCATCGTGCGGCTCGTCTTCCAAAACCCATTCTACCTCCACGAAAGTATCATTCACATGCGCATATACGTCATCATCTTTATCAAAAAGGGCATCCATGATGGCATAATGGTTGGCTTTGATTTTATTCAAAATCTCAAAAGCTTTGCCGTCTCTTTCGAAGTATGAACTGACGACATCTTCCAGTGCGTTAGTGGTTTTACCCATGGCTGACACAATGATGACGAGGCTTTCCTCAGCGTATTTTTTTAGAATATCGGACACGTTTTTGATATTATCCACATCGCGTAAAGATGCACCCCCAAATTTAAAAACTTTGATATTTTTCATTGTTTAAAATTGATAATTAATGGTAACCCATGACTTATGTCAGGCATAAAATATTGACAGTAAATTCTTTAAATAGCGCGCAAATATAAAAAAGTATTGGTTTACTCATTGCCTCAAATCGAATAAATACTGAGGGGGGGTAAAAAATAGACCTATAAAGCTTCAAAAACTTTATAGGTCTATTTTTTACAATTGCCGGTAAGACATTAAATCATCCTAACAGTACAATATTATGGTTTTCCCCGCAAAGCTAACAACAGCTTCTTGCGTTCTCTCATTTCTGTATCAGATAGGAAAGGAATGTTATTCATCCGTTCAATCATTGTATTGGACACTTGCTTGAATTTTGCCGCGTCAGCAGAAGAAAAAGTCGAAATCTGAGGTAATTTTTCTTTCAAATGATTGACTTGCGAGCCATTTTTCCAAAAACGAAAACACACATGAGGACCGGTAGCTAAACCCGTAGAACCTACATATCCAATCACTTCACCCTGTTTGACACGAGCGCCGGGTTTGATGCCTTTAGCAAAACGGCTCATATGTAAATATTGCGTTTCGTAAGGACTCATGTGTTTGATTTTGACATAATTTCCATTTCCCCCTTCATACGTTGACGCTGTAACAACTCCGTCGGCAACTGACATTATCGGTGTACCTTGTGGTGCGGCATAATCTGTACCGAAATGAGGTCGATTGTAACCCAAAATTGGATGCAGGCGGTTCATACTATAATGAGACGTGATATTGCTATATCGCAAAGGGGATTTCAAAAAACCGTCACGCATTGGTAAGCCATTTTTTGAATACCAACCTTTTTGACTGCCATTATCAAAATAAATAGCGTAGATAGGTTCTTTTTCTTCTTTTTCTTTAAAATATGCGGCTTTCATACTTTTAACTCCCACCGAATGTCCCTCCACAATTTCCTCTTCCCAGATAACTTTGAACTCATCCCCGTCTTGAAATTTCCGTAAATCAAATTGATATTTCAAAGCATCTTCAACCTTATCAGTCAATTCATAGCTCATACCACTGGCTACCATGGTTTCCCACAATGAGCCTTTAATTTTGCCAGAGGCTTCAAATTCTTTGACCATTATTTCCCTTTTCACCTGTTTAACGGAAGGATTTTTCAAGTCAAAAATGATATATCGCTTGGAATCCGGTTCATAAATAAAATAATCATAGCCCATACGAGGATCGTGCGTCAAAACCGTGTAAGGCTTGCCGTTGATGATTTTATCAAAATTATAGTATTGCTTTGCTTCTTTAGCCAAGCTATCGGCTACTTTATAAGACAACCCCCTCTTCATAAGCATCGGCACAAAGACATCATCGCTTTGAACTTTGTTTTCTATAAGGTTGAAAGTATCTAAGGCAAAACCATATTTAATGGTCGGGTTGACAACAGGTAGAGCACTAAGTACAATCTTTTCATCCCCTCTATTAAGGAATGAGGTCAGATGGGTGGCTTCTGTAACAAAAAGAGCCGATGCAGTTATAGCCGCGGTGACACCAAATTGAACAATAGAAGATTTTGTAAGATATTTTTTTAAACCCTGTTGAATAATATTTAATGAAAATTGTGTCCTTTCCTTGAAATATTCCATTCGTATTTTTTTATAAAAATTGAGTCCTTTTAATTTAATATGCTGTTAAGTGAATTTTATGATTTGTACATACCCTACTAACAACTATAACATTGCGTCAATCATAAAATAATGGCAAAAGTACAACTCCAATTTTGAATTCCTACCATTTTAATGACTTTAACAGTTGTTAAAGTTTACTTATCTAAGTAGAAGCAATGATAGAAAATAATTTTCAGGACAAGGTCATAAATCGATAAAAAAATAATAAAATAGCAAAAAAATGACAATAAAGTAAGGGCGATGAAATATTTTGATATTTTATTTTAAATATTGACAAAAAATAAAATTAAATACTGTCCATTTTAAGAGCATTTTTTCTTCATTTGTATCCATAATTCAGTATTTATTCTCGGTTTGATAGAGTTATAACAATCTTCCATAGTCTTAATATCGAATAATTGTTCAAAATATTTAAGGTACTCTTCCTTATTGCCACCAAATGGAGGTCCCTGACAAGGGAATTCTTTGCCGAATAGAACTCCGGCTAAAGTACCCACATAAATCAAAATTGAGTTGTGGAGAAAGTATCGCCCATTCCATTACTACATGCCTTTAAAAGAATTATTAGAAAACTTAAATAATAGGATAAAACGCTATCAAAATATACTTTGTTGCATGTTAATTGACGTGGATTGTTCGCGTTAGTCCCCCCCCCGTAGGGCGGAACTTGTTCCGACAAAAAAAAATCATTCAACTATGACTCCGTTTTCCAAAAGGAAATAAGTGCTGTGATAGAGGTTTATAATAGGGGTGAGTTTGAGGGTGGTTGTTGAAGATAGTTGTTGAGGGCGGTTGTTGAGGACGGAACAAGTTCCGCCCTACTTCATTCGTCCATTTTGACGATTTTCGGTAAAAAAGATCCTACTACCTCCACCAACGCCATTTGAGATTGCATCACCATGTCAATATCTTTGTAGGCTTGAGGGGCTTCATCCAATCCACCACCAATAAGGATAACGCCATGTTTATCCAACATTTCCTTCAAGGCATGATGCGTGACACTTTCTTTGGTTCGGCGGCGACTCAATTTGCGACCGGCTCCGTGGGCAGCTGAATTGATACCCGCTATCTCCCCTTTTCCGCGGACAATATAACCCGGAGCCGTCATACTACCCGGTATGATACCCATAACACCCGCACCGGCAGGCGTTGCACCCTTGCGATGTACTATAAGTTCGCGACCATCCACCATTTCTTTCCAAGCGAAATTGTGGTGATTTTCGACCATGGCAAGAGGTTGGTTGCCGATAGCTTTTGCAATTTTACTATGAATGGTATGGTGACAAGCTGACGCATAATCGCCGGCCAAATTCATGGCTAACCAATATTCCATGCCTTCTTGCTCATCCAAGCGCAACCAGGCTAAATGTTTGGCTTCACCCGGCAACTGGCGTTTATCCATTGCAACACGGGTATAGTGATTGGCAATTGAAGCGCCCATACCGCGGCTACCAGAATGCGACAATAAAGCAATGTATTTCCCGACTTTCACACCCAAAGCCGTATCATCTGCTTCGAATGAGCAGATTCCAAATTCTACAAAATGGTTTCCGCTGCCCGAAGTACCGAGTTGTTTCGCGGCTTTACCCTGCATGTTTTTCAAAAGGTGAAGTTCATTAAAAAGGGAACTTTCTAAAACTTCGTGCTCATGCGATTGAGTCCATGCACCACCCGAACCGAAAATGGTGTTTTCAATAATTGCTTTTTGTAACATCTTTTCCCGTTTACCAAACTCATCGGCATCAATCGGAAAGATCGACAAACACATACGGCATCCAATATCCACGCCCACGCCGTAAGGAATAACGGCTCCTTCAGTAGCCAGCACACCGCCAATCGGCAAACCATATCCGGCGTGTGCATCTGGCATCAAGGCACCTGCCACAGAAATCGGCAGACGCATCGCCGTTTTCATTTGATCATAAGCCCCTTGTTCGATATGTTCTGCTCCGAAGACATTGAAAGCCAATGGTTTAGCCCATAATTGGGGTTTCTCTTTTCCAGGCTCAGGCTGTGGTTTTATTTTATCGGCTATACCGCCCAATATGTCATCGTTGTAATACTTTTCGGGCGTTTCAACAAGACCCTTCAGTATCGGTTCAACATCTTCATAAGACGAGTGCTTATAATGTTTTTCCATCACGCTCATCGTCATACTGATAGCCGGGTTTTGTGGAAATCCCAAGGCTAACAGTTGTTTAGGTTTAAGTTTTAACTTGCTCATTATAAATAGGATTGTGGATTCAGGATTGTGGATTGTGGATTCAGGTGAGGATTGAGGATTTAAAACGCAAAAAGCCCCGCAGCGTTTCCCGACTGCGAGGCTTTTTCCCAACTCATACTGAGGGGTGTCTTTACCTGACGCGTTTCGAGCACGTTTGCAATTGAAGCATACTTTGCTTGGGTTGTAAGTTAAAAACACGCATGATATGTATTGTTTTTATTTTGATGAACAAATAATTTTCTGTAATAACGAGGGGAATAACTCAACAAGAGCTAAAAAAGTTCCCATAAGACACTTTTTTATTCCGCCAGTTGATAAATTGCATCATAATTCCGCCCTAACCCATCATAGTCCAAACCGTATCCGATGATAAATTTATTGGGAATTTCGAACCCACAATAGTCAATACTGAGGGGGTGTAGCAAAGCATCCGGTTTGAAAAAACAAGTCACAAGAGCTACCGATGCAGGCAATTCTTTATCCAATTCTTTCATAAAATTGTTTAAAGTGTTCCCGGTATCAACGATGTCTTCCACAACGATGATATGCCGATCTTTCAAGGAAATATCCAAACCCAGTACTGTCTGTACGCTTCCTGTTGTGGCTGTCCCTTTGTAAGAAGCCAGCTTGACAAAAGTGATTTCGCAATCTATTGACATGTTCCGAACAAGGTCAGCGGCAAAGATGAACGCGCCGTTCAGAATAGACAAAATAAGCGGCTTTTTACCCGCGTAATCTATCGAAATTTGCTGCCCTAAAACCTTCACTTTCCCTTGAATTTCAGTTGCCGAAATCATTGGGCGAAAACTTTTATCATGGGCAATAACTAATTGATTTTCAATATCTTGCAAATTATCTTGCATATTACATTCCATATTTATCAATTAAAAAAATCAAAGCCGTCATAGCAGCAGAACCTAATTCTAACTCACGACGGTTGACATATTCGATTCTATCAAATTCAGTATGGTGAAAATCAAAATATCGTTGTGAATCCGGACGCAAACCCGCCATCAAAAATTTCATCGGTTTCATAGGCCCTATATCAGCACCCGAACCACCTTTCGAAAAATCCAAGCCATATGGTTGTAACAAACCTTGCCAATCACTGACTTTCTTAAATTTGTTCGCAAAGGAATCGCCTTCGGCATCAAAAGAAATGCCCCGAGGGGAAAAGCCACCGGCATCGGATTCAATTGCAAAGATATGCTTTTCTGTGGCATTGGCTTTCGCTTCTTCGGCATATTTCAAGCCCCCTTTCAATCCGTTTTCTTCATTCATAAACAATACACACCGAATAGTGCGTTTTGGCTTATAACCTATGCGTTTCATCAGATTCAAAACATCCATTGATTGAACACAGCCGGCACCATCATCATGAGCACCTTGCGCCACATCCCATGAATCAAGGTGACCACCAACCACGATAACTTCATCCGGAAATTCAGAACCCCGAATTTCAGCAATAACATTATGGCTTTCGACCTCGGGTAACATTTGACAATTGGACTTAATATAGACTTTTACTCCTCCCTTAACCCCGATTACTCCAGGGATATTAGACCCCTCAGTATAAATCACTTTTGAGAGTTTTTCAGCATCATTGGTTGAAATACATATTGCCGGAATTTTAGGATATTTTTCATCATAGACCAACGCGCCCGTGTGAGGTCTATCATCTAACTCTGTTGAAAGTGATCGCACCAAGACGCCTAAAGCGCCATATTTAGCAGCTCTCGAAGCCCCCGAGCGGCGTTGATCGCCAGCACCGCCATATGCCATGAATGTTTGAATTTGTTTTCTATCCATAGGGCGGTTATAAAAAACAATTTTTCCTTTTACTTTTTCGCCCAGATTATCCACTTCATCAAGGCTTTTGACTTCAATCACTTCTGCTGTGATACCTTTAGGCCCCGTGCCAACCGAGTTCCCGATAGCCAAACAGCGCAAATTCAAACCGCCTGACTTTTTAGAAGTCATTATTTTGACTATCTCTTTTTCACCTCTCACCCAACGCGGTACCATGCAGGGCTGCAGGCGCGTCAAAAAACCGGTAGTGTCCATCATCAAACGGGTGTATTGTACAGCGCGGGTAGCTTGTGGCGAACCGCTTAAACGCCCGCCAATTTTTTTGCACATATCACTCAACCATGGATAACTCAGACTTTGGGTTAAGGCGGCGTCATAAATTTTACGAATAAATAAAGCATCCTCGTCTGAGTTTTGAGCAGCCAGACGCATCCCAAAATAACCGGCACTGAACGGAGGCAAAGTAGGTAAAATGATGAAAGTGACAATAATGGCAAGTATTCTCATTGATTTTGTTTTTATTTTTTTAAAAGTCTTTTTTATAAAAAATGAAGGCACAAGTTTTAAAAATTTTATGAAATAATGAGCAACTATTATTATTATTTTGTATTTTCTGGAAACAGAAACTTATTTCAAAAAATACTTAGTTTTAAAAATAAAATTTCTCAATAAATTCATTTTCGTACAATAATTCGGAATTTTGAAATGCAGAGAGGTGAAAATGCCAAATTTTCAATAATAAAACCACCTTTTTTTCAAAAAAAATATAAAAACGATGAAAAAAAATGATGTAGTTTTCAAAAAAAATGCAGACATTTGTAAGTGTAAAAACGACACAAAGTAATATTTACCGTTTTTTATGCACCAAAAGGTGTTTTGATAGAGATACTTTCGGCAGATTTGCCGTCGTAAAGATAAATTTATAATTTGGTTTTATTTGGTTAGGGCTGGAGGTGATGCACAAGCATCGCCTCTTTTTTTTTGAAAAAAAAATATTAGTTGACGGGAAAAGACTAAATTTGGATTAATAATTGCTAAAATTTTATAATATAAAAAAAATAGGTTTGACCTATTCAAAAAACACCCTTACTTTTGAACCCGAATTGATAACACACTTTGTGATTTAATGATTTATTACTGTACATTTTAGAATAACAAATTTAACGTAAATGAAGACGAAATTAGTTCTCTGGGGTACCAACGCACAAGACGAACGGGTATTAATCGCAATGCAACTTCGTGCTGCTGACAACAAAGTAGATATTTGGACTTTCCCCGAAGCCATCGCAACACCTGATTTTGCTCAGCAAATGCTGAATGAATGGCGCAACAGTCCCGAAAAAAACGCTTTCCCTGAAGGTGCTTCTCACATCGAAAGAGAGTTGACTGTTGCTGAAAGTATTCTGCCGGATGATTTAAAAGTTGAACGAGGTGACTTAGTGCAACGAGCACAATCTGAATGGCATTTCATTGTTCTTTCTACTAAACTCCACGAGAGTTACAAGTCTGAACTGGCTGAAATTCAAGACAAAATCGCTCAAATGGTAGATTATAGCAGCGATGCGTGGGATTCACTCAAAAACTTCTGGAACAAAGTGCAAGAACAGGTGCACGATCGCAATTTATTCCGTGAACATGCGGATATACTACGCGATAACACCAATGAGCTGTTTGACCAATTGAAAAAAATGCGCAGTTCGATGACTTCCGAATTTGAAGAAAATTCGAAATCCATTTACTCGCAATTTAATTCTGTTCTCGATGAAATTGAGAAAAAAGTCGAACAGGGCATCCAGCGGTTTCCGGATATTTTCGAAGATTTGAAAAAAGCTCAAACTCAATTCAGAGATAAAAAATTGAAGCGCGAGCATTCTAATGATATATGGAATCGGATTGACAGTTTGTTCAAAACCGTCAAGGAAAAAAAATTCGGTACCAACGCCATTAATGATAGCACAGCCAGCGAAAGATTGGCGCGCCGTTATGAAGGTTTGATTGGGGCTATAGATAAAATGCAAGACAGTATTGACCGCGATAAGGATGAATTGGACTATCAAACCAAACGGGTCAATAACTCGCAAGGTCAGCTTGAAGCGCAAATCCGTCAAGCTAAAATTGATATGATTTTAGAACGCGTAAAATCAAAACAGGAAAAACTCGATGAAATGCTTGTAACAAAAGCTGAAATAGAGGGCAAAATGAGTAATTATAAAGAAAAAGAAGCCAAAAAAGCAGCTGAAACCCCAAAAGCTGAAACCAAACGTGAGGTTAAGGTAGAAGCCGTGGTTCCATCCGTTTCAGCAACTGAAATGGAAGTAAAAGTGGAGGCAGTAGCTGCACCTCAAGCGGAAGTTGTGACTGAACCAGTTACAGAGAATGAGGCTAAAATGGAAACATCCGGTGAGCCGCAAGCGCAAGCAGTAGCTGAACCGGTTGTAGAAGCTGAAGCAAAAGTGGAAACATCTGTTACACCTCCAGCAGAAGTAGTGTCTGAACCGGTTATGAAAGCCGTGGCTCAGCCGGTTGTAGAAGTAACCGTTAAAACAACGAATGACATGAGCGATATAGCTGCAAATGCTAACGCCGCTATTGAAGCCGTTGAAAAAGTAACCGCATAAGGTTGCTTAATAATCATAAAATAAAAAGCCGAGTTTGGAAGTTTCCAAGCGCGGCTTTATTTTTTTGATACTACTTATAAAACAAGTTCTTATATTTGTACGAAATTAAGGACACTCAACGGTGAACATAACTTGCTGAAAATCAAAATATTATAAAATCACTATGGCAGATTTCAGAACTTTATCTAATAATAATAACTTCAACCAATACGCCGCCAGAAGCGAAAAACATCAAATATGGACAAAATGGATGTGGCGTCTATTTTATGCCGGTTTAATTGTTCTATTTTTATCTATTATCTTTTTTTCCTTTATGACACCTTCTTTTAAAAAATTGGAGGATCCCTCTCTCAATTTAGCATCAGAAGTAATAGCGGAGGACGATTCTACCGTTTTAGGGCGTTTGTATATTGAAAATCGCGCCCCGGTAAAATATGAGAACATACCGAAACACATGGTCAAAGCATTGTTATCAACTGAAGATTCGCGGTTTTATGAACATGCAGGCGTTGACCCCGAAGCTTTGGCAAGGGTTTTTGTGAAAACTTTTTTGATGGGGCAATCGGGTCAAGGAGGAGGATCAACTTTGACGATGCAGTTAGCCAAACTACTTTATAGCGATCGGGATTTCAAGGATATGAATTTTATTGAAAAAGCTTTTGGTTACTATTACCGAAAACTGAGTGAAATGATTACAGCTGTTAAACTCGAACGCGCCTATACTAAAGAGGAAATCATCACCATGTATTTAAATACTTACGATTTTGGTTACAATGCGCATGGCATTCGCGCCGCCTCGGAAGTTTATTTCAGTAAAGCACCTGAACAACTCACTATTGATGAAGGCGCAATGCTTGTTGGGATGTGTCAAAACTCCTCTCTTTTCAATCCCGTTAGGCGGAATGAGAAAACAAGAACAAGAAGAAATAAAGTATTGGAACGCAGTTTTGAACAAGGCTATTTAACCCAAAAACAGTTCAAAGAATTATCCGCCAAACCTTTAGATATTTCAAAGTTTAAGACACGCTCTCATAACGACGGCTTGGCAACTTACTTCCGTTCCACTTTAGCCGATAGCGTTAAGCAAATTCTGAAATATTCTAATATCACTAAACCTGATGGAACGCCTTACGATGTGTATCGAGATGGCTTAAAAATTCATACCACTATTGACGCTGAAATGCAGCGCATAGCTGAAGAATCCTTGCGCGAGCATATGAGCGCATTACAATCTAAATATTTTAAAGTGTGGCGAGGGAAAGACCCCTGGACGTATAAAGACAATGAAACTACTGACGATCAAGTGCGGATGCGTTTGGCTTCATTAGATGCGCGCATAAGAGAATCAGATAGATATCAGTTATTAAGAAGCCGTTATTTAGATGATCTTTTAAGCGTTATCGAAAAAGACAATAATGGCTTGATTCTCATGGATTCGGACATTATTAATATGTTGAAACAGGAAAAGCAAGCCGGTTTTTTTGATACTATGCTCAAGACCAACAGTATCAGCTCTAAAAAAGTATCAGATTACCATCGTGTAATGAGTAGTCCCAACTGGGTAAAGCTTAAAACGCTATGGAATAAGTTGCAAAGTGATGTTAAGATTGATTTTAACAAGCCTGTAAAAATGAAAGTTTTTGCTTATAACAATGCCGGCGAAAAAGATACCACTATGTCACCGCTCGATTCTGTGCGATATCACCGTATGCACTTACAGTTGGGATCGATGGGATTGGATCCTCTAACGGGTCAAGTGAAATTTTGGGTAGGCGGTATTGGTCATAAATACTATCAGGTCGATCACGTGAAAGTGGACCGTCAGGTCGGTTCTACTTTCAAGCCGTTTATTTATGTGACCGCCATATCAGATTTCGGGATTTCCCCTTGCACAAACGTACACGATGTACAGCAAACTATCGGCGTGGGTGAGGGCAGTTTTGGTCTTATTGCGCCCTGGTCCCCCCGAAATGCGACCGGTTTTTCGGGTGAATACACAACCTTGTGGGAAGCTTTGAAAGAATCACGCAACTCAGCTTCGGTCTATCTGATGAAGCAAATCGGTTCTACCCAGCCCGTTCGTGAAAAAGTGCGCGAAATGGGTATTGACGTAGATGCCAAATATGCCAACGGACAACTTCGCTTGCCGAAATCTCCTTCCATTTGTCTTGGAGCGGCTGATTTGACTGTGCTCGAAATGACCGGTAGTTATGGCACATTTGCCAATAACGGCACATTCACAAAACCAATGTTCATCACAAAAATAACGGACAAATCAGGTAAAGTGATTTATCAAGGCACTCCAAAAAGGCAAGCAGCCCTTCCCGAAAATGCAGCCTTCGTGATGCTCCAGATGCTGAAATACAATGTCCGCGCAGCTCCGGGCATCAAAAACCTGAAAAGTGAAGTCGGCGGTAAAACCGGTACAACCAATGATTTTCGCGACGGTTGGTTTATGGGCGTTACGCCTCGATTGGTCGTTGGCACGTGGGTCGGCGGTGAAGACCAATGGATTCGTTTTTTGACCATTGCTGATGGGCAAGGCTCGGCTATGGCGCGTCCTTTTTTTGCTAAAGTGATGGACAAAATTGAAAAGAGTCCGGTTATCAATTTTGATAAAACTGTCAAGTTCAAGAAACCGGAAGGCTCACTCGGCATTACGCTCAATTGTGGCGATTATTACCGAAGCGACGACAATGGCGGTAATGCTGCTCCTACTGAGGGGGGGGGTACCAAACCATTTAATGCTGACCAATTCCAAGATGAAGAAGGAGCGCCGGCTACTAAACCTATCACACCGACCAAACCACCGGTGGTGAACCAAAAAGGCGTTCCGGCGCCTAAAGCACCGGATGATGGGTTTGATAATTAAAAGTGATTAGGTCTATAAGTAAGTATAATGATATCCCCTCTTGGTTTTGAATGATACTAAGGGGGGATATTTTATTGATTACATTCCTATAAAATAATCTCCTGCACTTTATCTATTGATATATCTAATAAATCGCTTATTTCTAATAGAGTAAAGACTAGAATAAGATTTTTTGGGCGAATTACAAAAAGTTATTGGATTATTAGTTTTAACATTTTTGCATGATAAATGATATTTTTTACTAAAAATCAAACCAAATCAAATATTTCTCCCCCGAATACCCTATCTTTGCGCCCCGTAATTTAATTGAAAATGGACAATGCATAATTGAAAATTAAGGCAATTCGTTTTCAATTTTAAATTATCCATTTTCAATTAAAATCACGCAGTCGTAGTTCCTGCGTTTAAAAAATTAAAACAGACTCACATGGTATATCTCACTCGCATTGAAAGGTTCAATGCTGCCCACAAACTCTGGGTCAAACAATGGAGCGAAGAAGAAAACTTCGCTGTTTTTGGAAAATGTGCTAACAAAAATTGGCACGGTCACAACTATTATCTGCACGTCACTGTTAAAGGAAAACCGAATCCATTGACGGGTTTTGTCATGGACGCTAAAAAGTTAGGGGGCTTGATTCGCGAGCATGTGACCGATAAACTTGACCATTCTAATCTTAATCTAGATGTGGATTTCATTCCCGAACATCTGCAACCGACTACCGAGAATTTGGTTATGCTGATTTGGCAACAACTCGTTCCCCACATCGAAGAAGGTGTCCAACTCCATAAGATTAAGCTTATTGAGACCGAAACCATTTATGCGGAATACTATGGTGAATAAACACTATAATTCCCTTTAACACAAGCAATATGAAAGTTGAAAAATACAACGAGGCATTAACCCTCGACCTTGCCGCACATTATCGCGAAATATTGGGCAAACTTGGGGAAGACACCGAGCGCGATGGTTTACTCAAAACACCCGAACGCGTGGCTAAAGCACTGCAGTTTTTGACCGGTGGTTATCACCTCGATGCAGCTAATATACTGAGGGGGGCCATGTTTGAGGAAGATTACCGCAATATGGTGATTGTTAAGAATATAGAGTTGTACTCGATGTGTGAACACCACATGTTGCCCTTTTATGGGAAAGCACACATCGCTTACATTCCGAACGGTTACATAGTGGGGTTGAGTAAATTGCCGCGGGTGGTGGATGTATTTTCCCGCCGCTTGCAAGTTCAGGAGCGATTGACGAGTCAGATTTTGGATTGTATTCAAGATACATTGAATCCGATGGGAGTAGCAGTGGTCATTGAAGCCAGTCACATGTGTATGATGATGCGGGGTGTGCAAAAACAAAATTCTGTTACCACCACTTCAGCTTTCACCGGTGCTTTTAAAAATCAAGAGACCCGCAATGAGTTTTTAAAATTGCTTTCTTCCGATTTGATGTGATGTTTTCTTTTATTACTCTTATTCTTGTATGGTTTTGCCAATGAGATGTAAGAGCATTTTAACAATATAGCAATAAAAACAATACAACAAGTTATCTGATTAGGGTCAAATCTCCTTTGATGCGTTCTTTCCTGCCATCAATATAGGTAATTTCAGCCATAAAAACATAGACCCCCGGCAAGGCATCGCGCCCTCTAAAACGACCGTCCCAACCCGCTTGTTCGGTAGCCGGGAAGATGCGATCTGTGGCATAGACCATTTCACCCCAACGGCTATACACCATGAAATTATCAATACTAATAACTGTTTTGCCACCGTAAATTTGATAATAATCATTGATTCTGTCAGCGTTAGGCGAAAAAACCTGTGGAGCATAATAGAGATTATCACGCTTAACCACCACTTGCATAACAGCCGTTTGGGTACAACCGAGAGTATCAATGGCAGAAATGCTGAAAGTTTCAGAGTCAAAAGGCTTGATAAGGGTATCTAACGAACGAATACTTCGGTTGCTCCAAAAAAAAGTATCCAACGTGTGGTTAGGAGCTGCCCACAGTCGAAAACTATCACCAAATGGCAATTCAAGACTCGGCGTTATGAAGATGGTAAAAGGCGTTGGATTGGGTATGACCACAGTAGATTCTAACGTACATTTGTTTTTATCAATCAACTTGATGAAATATTCACCGGCTTGCAGTTTGTCTTTGAAAATTTTCTGTTTCAAAGTATCCGTATTGAAAATCAAGGTGTAGGGCGGTGTACCCCCGATAATACTGTCAACCGCTACAATGCCATCTTTGCCATTGTGGCAACGAGGAGGTGTGACTACATAGGCGACTGAATCAGGCGAAGGAATAACTGTTATCAGTGCGTGGTCATTCATTTCGCAGGCATTATTGAAAGTCACTTTCACTGAATATTGGGTCGTTTTTGTGGGTCTAACAATTATTACGGGAGTGGTTGCGCCTGTACTCCACTCAAAAAGGCAGTTTCGGCAGCCAGGAATGCGGGCATCAAAAGTCACATCTTCTAATTTGCACACCAAGGTATCGTTCCCAATATTCATTTCCGAAATGCAATTGATTTTGACCACCCAGAAATCATCCGCTTCGGGGTCACTCGGCGGCGGGTTACGGGATGCCTCAGATTTATCAAAACTTTTATCAGAATTGGAGCCGCCACAAACAAGATACGAACCGTCCTTAAATTTAACCATTTCAAAAGGGACATCTCGTTTGTTACCACCAATATCTTTTTCCCAGATTTTATTGCCTTCTTCATCCAGATATAGAATCCAAAAGTCAAAAAGCCCTTTTAGAGAATCTTCTTTATTACCACCCGGCAGCGAAATGGTACTGCCGGCTACTAAAAAATAGCCTGTTTTGTTTTGGTCAATACAGGTGGCAAAATCGAAACCGGAGCCTCCGAAAGATTTATCCCACAGTTTATTACCATTTTTATCAATTTTGACTATCCAGAAATCAGCTTGTCCATAATTTAAAGCTGTTTTATCCCCGCCAGGCAGCGAGGCACTGTTTCCGGCTATGATAAACGACCCATCCATCAACTCCTGAATGTCGTAAGGGGCTTCAATTTCGCTACCGCCAAAACTTTTATCCCAAATTTTTTGTCCATCGGGAGTAAATTTTATGACCCAATAGTCTTTTATACCTTGTTGAGGATCACTTTTATCACCATTAGAACCGGAAAGACTGCCACAAGCGACTATAAAATTCCCGTCTTGAGTCGTTGAAAAAGCAGTTGGAAAATCATCAGAAGCATTGCCTCCGAAAGTAATATCCCAAATTTTATTGCCGTTTATGTCCAGTTTGAGAACCCATATGTCCATACCGCCCTTGTTAGGGGCAGTTTTGTCACCATCAGCCGGAGAATCAGAATGACAGACCACATAGTATTCGTTATTCTTAGTTAATATGGCGTTATAAGGCTCATCTCTGCCACTTCCTCCATATCGTTTCTCCCAGACTTTTGAACCGTCAGGTCTGATTTGAATAATCCAAACATCAGAAAGACCTTGATTAGTAGTTGTCTTATTGCCTGAAATACCCGACCAACTTTCACCAAATAACAAATATCCTTCAGTATTTTGCAACACTTTGAAGCATCTATCCAACTCGTTACCACCGTATTTCTTATCCCAAATTTTATTGCCGGAGCTGTCTATCCGCACAATCCAATAGTCGCTGTTTCCAAAACTTTCTTCACTTGTTTCACTACTTTTATTGGAAGAACTGCCGCCACATAGCAAAAAACCTTCATCTTCTGTTTTGATAGCTGCGTTGAGTGCCTCAAATCTGTCACCTCCATAGGTTTTGTCCCATTCCACTCTCGGCTGGGCGACAATGATGGATATTTTTAGCAAAATAAACAGAAAGGTTAAAAAAGCAGTTCTCAAGATAATGTTCATGTTTGTTCAAAACCGTTAATTTAAGTATCCAAAGATAAGGTGTTTATGAATCCCATGCTGTTAATATGAATAAAAACAGAGATTTTAACTTATTTAAAAAAAATAAATTCAAATACAAATTCCCTGTTTGTTTCAAAGAATAGAGCATTCAAAACGGTTTTTGACTATTCATTATTGGCTCAATCTTATTGTTTAACGAATTTTTTGTTGAATATTATGTTTTTACCTTTTTGCCCAATTAAAACATAATTTCCTGATTTTAAATACTTTATATTTATGTCAGAATATTTATACGGTTCAGTATGCATTAATCTGCCCAACATATCATAAATGAGGATATTGACATATCTCAGATTCTCCCTCGTTTCTAATCTCACAATGCTATCTGCCGGATTGGGTGACAGGATAATTTTATCGCTGATATCTATGGTGCCAATTTTTGTGCTGTTTTCAGCAAATAGCCATTTGTAAGCGTCACCAAATTCACGTGCCCAGAACCATTCTGCGTGTTGACCATCGACTTTTGGGACTATCAAATAGTTTAATTTTGGCGTCAACCCAATGCCTAAAAGCATTTTTTCCATTTTATTCAAATCTTGTACCACCGAACCGTTGTCTTCCGGTAGACCCGCCATCAAATAATAGCGCATCGGCTGCCGATTGCCCTTTATCAGAATATGGGTATAACTTGAATCATTGAACCAAAATGAGGGTGAAAAAATCAAAGCTTTGCTAAAAATATGCTGATATTCAGTAGCGATATACATTGAAATCAAACCGCCCATGGAGCTGCCCCCCACTGCTGTATTCAGTCGGTCAGGCTTGGTGCGGTAATGTTGATCAATATAAGGTTTGAGGGTTTCAACTATAAATTTGGCGTATAAAGCCCCTTCTCCCCCACCGTAGCGCGCATTGCGCCAAGGCGAAAACTCATTTAATCGGTTGGCTCCGCCATTATCAATACCTACCACAATACAGCCTTTATCACCTTGTTGTGCCAGCTTGTTCAGCGTTTCATCCACTTCCCATTCACCCGAAAAACTCGTCGTTTTATCAAAAAGATTTTGAGCATCCTGCATATAAAAAACCGGAAATCGCTGAGTGGTATCTGCCTGATACTGAGGGGGGGTGTAAATCCAGATGCGCCGCGTCCTTTTTAGTTGTGGTATATCAAAAGCGGCATTTATAATTCGGACATTTACTGCCGCTGTGCTGGTGGCGGTGCCTTGATTTTCCCACCCTGCAATGGTCCAGCTAATCGTTGAGGGAGTACCATTATATTCAAAAACGCGGTCTTGAATAACAGTACCTTGAGCCGTTCCTTCTACCGTTGCCCACGAGCCACGCGTGAATTTACATTTGTGAGTCCCTGTAGAAGGGGTCAAAACAATGCGGTAAGAACCATCGTTTTGTCGCTTCAATATCATGGATGTATCACCCGGATTCCAATTGTTAAATGTACCGGCGATGTATATTTTATCGGCAAGAGGTGTGTTCACCGGAATGCTGGTTACGTTGATTGTCAGTTGCGTGAAAGCAATAATTGCATTGAAAATCAATAAATTAAGTGACAATATTTTTTTCATGGTTAAGTTTTTTACAAAATCCGCGTCCCATTTTCCACATTTCGCTCAGGTTGAAGCAACGTGACCACCCCCTCAGTATCCACACTGCCGAGCACTAAAACCTCACTGAAAAAATTAGCAATTTGGCGCGGCGGGAAATTTGTGACGGCTATCACTTGACGACCCATCAAATCTTCTTTTGTGTATAAAACGGTAATCTGGGCTGAACTGCGTTTGATACCCAATATTTCACCAAAATCAATGGTGAGTTTGTAAGCCGGTTTGCGGGCTTGAGGAAAATCTTCGGCAGCGATAACAGTGCCTACGTGCATTTCTACTTTATGAAAATCGTCGTAATTTATCATAGTTGGTAACTATTTAGCAATACCATGCATGATTTGATACACATGCAAACCAATTTCAAATACCATAATAACTATTAAAATGCTGGATAATAACCGCATAATTTTGCCATTTTCTTTCACAAAACGCTCCATTGCGGGACGCTGTGAGTCACTTACCCGCATTTCACCGGAGGATAAACGGTAAACAAAACCGCCTAACAACAAGAATAAAATTTCAAAAAAAAGTCCGACGTATTCCATTTTTCAGCTAAAGATAAATGTATGTTAATTTTTGAGTTTTAACGCTTATATTTCTTCAAAATTTCCCGTTTGGGTATTTTTCTTGACTCTGTTCCAATCGAAATATCGCCCATTCATGACCACATACACACCGTAAGGCAAGGTTTGGACAAACGCTAAAGCTGAGCCGAGATTAAAGAAACCATCGCTCGATGTACCGAAAGCATACGGCACCATGGCGCCGGTGATGACAATCGTTTTATCAATATTTTCAGCCGCCAATATCGATGCAGTTTTCACCATCGTGTCAGTGCCGTGGGTCAAAATGATTTTATCTGACTCGTTTTGTCGACAATTGTAGGCGATGATTTGGCGGTCAGCATCCGTCATTTTCAGGCTGTCAATCATCATCAAGGTTTTCACATCAAAGTCAATCGTACACCGTCCTCTTACGAGCATCTCTTTTAAATGCGTGTCTTTAAAATACAACTCGCCGGTGATGTAGTTGTATTCTTTGTCAAAAGTGCCACCCGTTACAAATATTTGGATCATAATATCTAAATTTTGAGGGCAAATATCTGAAAATAATTTGAAGTATGAAGTGTTAAGTGTTAAGTTGTGCTATGAAGGGTGTTATAAAAAAAGCCATTCCAAGATATTAGGAATGGCGATATAGTTAAAATAAATGATTCTCTGTTGGGAAGTAGTTTATACTACTTTGTCTGCGCAATTAGATGAAGCAAAAGCATCAGGTTTGGCTTTAAAAACAAAGCCCATTCCCAAAATGTAACCCATTGCTTCGCGCAGTGCGACATTCGACTGAAAGTAAGGATCGGTATTGATATCGGCGTGCACTTCCAGCTCGATATTATACTTATCCAATACCGGACACAACGCATACGCCACGTCCACCGATTTGCCGACCTCAGTAATCATCCGCTCACGCAAGGTCATTTTTTTGCGGCTTAGTTCTTGGTGAATGAACATAAATCCTCCTTTGCGTTCGCGCAAGAAAACGATAACGGTAGCGAAATGAATATCATCGCCGCGTACCTGCGAATCGGTTCCAATACAGACTTTCAAACGGTTGCCTAACGAGGTTTCCTCGACGATGGTTCGCTCAACGGCATCTTTTATGGGCAACTCTATTCTTTGACCGTTGAGCCTCCGCCATTCCATTTCCATGATTCAACAATTTTAATGGTTTGAAAAAGGTGTTCAAAAATAAAAATTCGTCATTATGCGGTTATGAGTCAAATTTAAGGTTTATTTTTCATAAAAAATAGCATAAAATTTCATAAAATGAAATTTTACAGAAATTTAATATTGAAAGAACCCTCATAAAACAGGATAGGTGGGTAATAAGTTCACATGTTGTTCATACGAGTGATTTCATAGTATCGTCTTAATCTGATTTTCCATAGTTTTGGTATAATCATAACCGACTTGAAAAATTTCTTTGGCGCGTCTTAAATCATGGATGGCAAAATTTTTCAACTGTGGCGGTTCAATAAAAACTGCCGCTTGAAATTGGCGTCTTTCAATGGAATTATAAGCGATGAGTTCCACAACGCGGCTCATTACTTTCAGGGTAGAAGTGAGGTTATGGGCTGTATAAGGCGGATTGACGTGGATGGCAACTATCGGTTCAGGCAGGTCAATGAATGGTTCGATAGGGAGATTGTTGATGACTCCCCCATCAATATACTGTTTGCCATCAATAATAGTCGGTTCAAACAAACCCGGAATGGAGGAGGATGCCACAATGGCTTTGATAAGATCGCCTTTTGAAAATGCTACCGATTGACCACTCTGCACGCACGTGGCAAAAATGGTGAGCGGAATATCCAAAGTATCAAAAGTTTTGTGGCTCAAATATTTGTTCAAGCCTTTCTCAAGCCCCTGCATACTGAAAACGCCTCTTCTAAATACCGGGTTGAATAAAGAAAATAATTTTTGTTCACACATGATTTTTAATGCATCATCGGGTGAAAAGCCGTTGGCAATCATAGCGCCCATAATACTCCCTGCACTCACACCGGCGATATGATTAAACTTTATACCATACTCTAACAATGCTTTTATAACGCCTAAATGCGCTATTCCTCTCGCCCCGCCGCCGGATAAAACTAAATTAATTTTTGCCATATTGCTTTTTTTTGGTATTCGGTTAGGAGTGCAAATTACTATCCATAAATAGAACATGCAGATTTTTTAAGTAAATTATTCCTGAATTTAATCTTTTAGAAAATCCTCCGGCTGACTCTTATCATTTTATCCATTGATGCTTGTCATTTGAAAAAAAATCAAAAAAGTCTTCTTTTGTTCCCAAGAGAGTTGCACATCAATACTAACCAACCCAAGGACGATTCTAAGTGATTAAAAATACTATATTCGATTTCACTAAAGAAGGTGTATAAAAAAATTTATTATTCAAAAATTGAAATTTAAAAGCGCAATGAGGCAAAAGCATGAAATACGGATACCCATCGATGAGCGATTAGAGGTCAAAGGTTTTTTAGAAATTCCTCGTGAGGCTCATAAACTCGTCATATTCTCCCATGGAAGTGGCAGCAGTCGCCACAGTCCGCGTAACCATCATGTTGCAGATATTTTCAATCAGCACAAAATAGCAACTTTATTGACTGATTTATTGACCCCGGAGGAAGATGGTGATTTTGAAAATCGTTTTAATATTGATTTATTGACCGAAAGGCTTGTTCATATAACCCAATGGGTTTTGCTACAACATGAATTAAGGGCGATGTCCATCGGGTATTTTGGCGCAAGTACCGGAGCAGCTTCAGCACTTCAAGCTGCAGCTGAAATGGGCGATTATATCAAAGCAGTCGTTTCGAGAGGTGGACGCGCTGATTTGGCAGACGGCAATTTAGTCTCTGTGCAAGCACCTACTTTACTTATTATTGGGTCGTTAGACAAGCCGGTACTGGCAATGAACCATTATGCCTACGATTTATTACACTGCGAAAAAGAAATTAAAGTTGTAAATGGAGCGACCCATTTATTTGAGGAAACCGGTAAACTTGACGAAGTTGCCTTGTGCGCCACAAAATGGTTTGAAAAATATCTGACCAATAATATTCCAACGTAAAAATACCATCAATATGTACTTTATTGACCGATATGACGCTGCTCAACAGTTAGTTCCTTTATTAAAAAAATATAAAAATCTGGATTGTGTGGTGTTAGCCGTTCCAAGAGGCGGTGTACCAATCGGTTATTATATCGCTAATATATTGGGTTTTCCTCTCGATTTATTCATGACTAAAAAAATTGGACACCCCAACAATCCCGAATATGCCATTGGAGCGGTAAGTCCGGAAGGGGTATTAAGGGATGAAGAACAAGATGTATCGGATGAATTTTTCGATTATGAAACTCAACGCATCAGAAAACAATTAACTGACAGATATCTCCGCTTTATGGCTGGTAAAAAAGCCGTTGACCTTACCAACAAAATCGTTATTGTTGTGGATGATGGGATTGCGACTGGTTATACTCTCTTAGCTGCTATCCAACTTTTAAAGAATAAGAAACCCGCAAAAATTGTCGTGGCAGTGCCCGTTGCTCCGCCCGATTCCGCACTTAAAGTTAAAAAACAAGTAGATGATTTTATTTGTTTGCATACCCCTGAATCATTTTACGGTGTTGGCAGATTTTATGAGAATTTTGATGAAGTGACCGATGATAAGGTGATTCAACTACTGAAACAAGTGGGGAAACAAAAAATTAAAACATGAATTGATATTGCCTTTTGCCGATTTATACCCCCCCCTCAGTATATTTAATATGAATTCTTAAAAATAAGTGTTAAAAAAAATAAAAAAGAGTTGCTGCTCCATTAAATTTGCCAATCATCGAATGTCAAAAAGGCAATTACCTCACACACTGAGCGCATGAAGATACTCCAACTCTGTAAAAAATTTCCTTACCCTCTCAAAGACGGTGAAGTGATAGCCGTTAATACATTAGCCAAATCGCTGAAAGAGTTAGGGGCAGAAATGACCCTTTTAACCATGAACACGAGCAAACATCGTGTCAATGTGGCAGAGTTACCCGAATCCTTCACCTCCATTTATAAGACGATCCATCACGTTGATATCAACAACAACATAACCGTTTGGGGGGCTTTCAAGAATCTATTTGAAAAAGAGTCCTACCACGTAACCCGTTTCATTTCAAAGAACTATGAATTAAAACTCATTGAAATACTTAAAAAAGAAACATTTGATGTCATTCAACTTGAAACAGTTTTTTTATCGCCTTATATTCTTATCATTCGACAATATTCCAAGGCTGTGATTGCTTTGCGGGCGCACAATGTGGAACATGAAATATGGAAACGGGTTGCGGAAGTCACTAATCTCGTCCCCAAAAAGTGGTATCTCAATTTTCTGAATCACAAATTGCGGCGGTTTGAGTTAGATAATATTTCCCTTTGCGATGTATTACTGCCCATAACCGAGCGAGATCTTCGTATTTTTCGCTTACTGGGCTATAAAGGAGAAGCATTGATAACACCTGTGGGTTTAAACAGCAGAGACTATCGAGCCAATTGGCTAATTTTCAATAAAAAACTCTCGATTGGGTTCATCGGCGCGCTTGATTGGATGCCCAATCAGGAAGGACTAAAATGGTTTTTAGAAAAAGTGTGGACGGAAAATACCCACTCCGATACAGAGGGGTGGAAAAAATTAAGACTACACATTGCCGGTAGAAATGCGCCAAGCTGGCTGAGGAATTTGAAAGTTAAAAATGTACAATTTATTGGTGAAGTCCCTGACGCCCAGCGTTTTATGAACGATCACGCCATCGCTATCGTGCCGCTTTTCAGCGGCAGCGGTATCCGCGTTAAAATACTCGAAGCCATGATGCTCGGTAGAGTCGTTTTGACTACCTCCATGGGATTGGAAGGCATTAATGCCCGCGACGGCAAAGAAGTATTGATTGCTAACACAGCTTATGAGTTTGCGGAAAAAATTGATAGTTGCCTTAATAATCCCGATATCCTTCGTGAAATTGGGGAAAATGCCAGAGCTTTTGCTTTGATTCATTTCGATAATTTAGAAATTGCCACTAAAGTATTTAATACGTACGAATCGCTATTCCGAAAACAAAAAATATCAGTTTAGCATAAAAAACCAATGATAAATAAGTTAAAACAAGTCATTAAGAAACTCCCCATTGCTTTTACTAAAAACCAGCGTTACGACGCTCAAACCATTCGCATTCTCCGCAAGATTTGTCAACCGGAGTCTAATTGTATTGATGTTGGGTGTCACAAAGGTGAAATGTTGGATAAAATTTTGATTTTTGCCCCAAAGGGTCAACATTTTTGCTTTGAACCATTGCCCGATTTATACGAAGGGTTGATTCAGAAAAACTATCCCCCCAATTGTCATTTTTTTCAAACGGCTTTAAGCTATGAAAAGGGAATTACCTCTTTCAATTACGTTATTTCTAATCCCTCTTACAGCGGTTTGTTGCGCCGCCGGTACGACCGTCTTGATGAAGAGGATACCCTCATAACTGTCGAAACCGACTTACTGGATAGTATCATCGCCCCCAATATGACCATTGATTTTATCAAAATTGACGTAGAAGGCGCCGAAATGTTAGTATTAAAAGGCGCTGAAAAAACCATTAAGCGCTGCCACCCAATTGTTGTATTTGAGCACGGATTAGGTGGTTCGGACGTTTATGGTACAACGCCTAAACAGATTTTTGAGTTTTTCGAAAAATGCGGAATGAAAATTTCTCTGATGAAAAACTGGCTCGATAAAAAGCCCCCCCTCAGTATCGCCGCTTTTGAGGATCAATATTATCAATCCAAAAATTATTATTTTATTGCTTATCCATAAGGAATGCATACAGTAGTTTCACTAACTTTGCGCAAAATTTTTATGTGAAAATATTGGTATTAACATCGAGATTTCCTTATCCACTTGAAAAAGGCGATAAATTACGTATCTTTCATCAAATCCGTGAGCTGTCCCGCTATCACAAAATCGTCTTATGTTCTCTTGCTGAAAAACCCGTTCAAGATGTTGATTATCAGGAAGTTAAGCAATATTGTTCAAAAATTTTCATCATTAATTGCAACACCACCTCTATTGTAAAAAATATAATCGGTAATTTATTCAGTTTGCCAAAAGGCGTACAGTCGAATAAAAAAATGCCCTTTCAGGTGGCTTATTTTTTTGACAATAACATCAAAAAATTAATTCATAAAATTATTGACGCTGAAAAACCGGATCATATTTATTGCCAATTAGCCCGAATGGCAGAATTTGTGCGCGATATTTCAATCCCCAAAACTCTGGATTATATGGATGCTTTTTCGGTCGGTGCAGCCCGGCGCGCCGAAAGTTCAAATGGGTTAACCAAACCATTCTGGCGTTTAGAAGCCCGCAGAATGGCAATATATGAAGCGAATTTAGCGGGTTCTTTTGACAATCTGACTGTTATTTCTGAACAAGACCGCAATTTATTAAGCTTTGAAAACAATAATAAAATTCACGTTGTTCCTAATGGTGTGGACACTGATTTTTTTATCAATGATACGATCTTGTCCCCCCCTCAGTATAAGGCATTTCAAATCGCTTTTGTGGGTAATATGGGTTATTATCCCAATGTAGAAGCCGCTAAATTTTTGGTGCGGCGCATATTGCCTTTGTTAAAAAAAAACATACCCGACATCCAAATTTTGATTGCCGGGGCAAGGCCAACCGCCGAAGTCAAAAATTTAGCGGCCAAAAATGTTACAGTACAAGGCTGGCTGCCAGACATTCGGGAGGCTTATGTAAATGCACAATTGTTTGTAGCCCCGCTTTTTCATGGCAGCGGGCAGCAAAATAAAATTTTGGAAGCCATGGCAATGGGTTTGACGTGTGTCACCACAAGTCTTGTCAACAATGCCATCCTCGCAACACCTGACAAAGAAATCGTCTTGGCCGATACGCCTCAGGAGTTTGCCAATAAAATTTTGGTTTTGTTGACCGAAACAGAAAAATCGAGTCTTATAGATAAAAATTTAAGAAAAAATGCGCGCCTTTTTGTTGAAAAGAACTATTCGTGGGGTCACGCTGCTTTTAAATTAAAGTCAGTACTTGAAAGTCAAGTGGGTAATAAAATTGCAAACGCAGTTGACAACAAAAGTTCTGTAAAATGATATAGTTTTTCCTTGATTTATACATTAAAATCCATATTGTTAAATGATTTTTGAAGAAACGCTTACTATGCCCAATACGGAAAAAGAATTTCATTTGAATTCCATCGAAGAAGCCATCGCTGACATTCGTGTCGGCAGAGTTATCATTGTAGTTGACGATGAAGACCGTGAAAATGAAGGTGATTTTATTTGCGCTGCCGAACTTATCACGCCTGAAACTATTAATTTCATGGCAACTCACGGACGAGGCTTGATATGTACGCCGATTGAAGAAAAAAGAGCCGATGAACTCGACCTGAAGCCCATGGTACCAGAAAATACAGCCCTTCACGAAACCGCTTTTACGGTGTCTATTGACCTTTTGGGTCATGGTTGCTCAACGGGTATTTCTGCCTACGATCGCTCTACGGGTATCCGTTGGCTCACCAACCCTGACGCTGTCGGCTCAGATTATGCTCGACCGGGTCATATATTCCCTCTCCGTGCCAAAACCGGTGGTGTGTTGCGCCGTACAGGACACACTGAAGCGGCTATTGATTTATCGCGTTTGGCTGGACTGTATCCGGCTGGCGTGTTGGTAGAAATTTTGAATGAGGACGGCACTATGGCGCGGTTACCGCAATTGATAGAAATAGCGAAAAAACATGATATGAAAATTATCAGTATTGACGACCTCGTCGCCTACAGAATGCGCACAGAGCGACTTGTCAAGCGGGAAATGAGCGTTAAATTACCTTCAAAATATGGAGAATTGGAAGTTTTTGCTTATCAACAACTCACAACCGGCGATATTCATTTGGCTATCAAAAAAGGCGATTGGCTTCCCGATGAGCCTGTTCCCGTGCGGGTACAGTCTTCAACTGAACCCAATGATATATTAGGTAACTTGTTCGAAAACCACGATTCTGCCTTACATAGCGCTTTCGACATTATCCAAAAGGAAGAAAAAGGCTTGTTTTTGTACATGCACCAAGCTGAAAAGGGCTACTCGATGCTGCAACGATTGAAGGCATACAAATCGCAACAAGAGCGCCAAGCCCCCCCTCAGTATGACATGGATCAGCGCGATTATGGCGTCGGTGCTCAAATATTGAGAGATTTAGGGGTGAGTAAAATTCGCCTTATCACCCGCAGCCAAAAGCGCAGAGTCGGTCTGATTGGTTATGGGCTTGAAATAGTTGAAATTATTAATCTATAATTTTTATTTGTCCTTGAGCGCGGAGCGAAAGATTCTGTACCCTGATTATCTGTTCAGCTTCTTTGCTCCGCGCTCGAAGGCAACAAAAAAACAATAATGAACACCTTTAAAAATCCACTCGACCCCGATAATATTAAAACTAAAATGCTGCTCAAACAATGGGTTGCAATAAAGTTGAAATTGAACCCTGACACAGTGGTTGAAATTACCGAAAACCAATGTTCGGATGCAACGTGCCTTCATGCTGAAACTATTTTTCACATTTTCGACGCTTATACAGAGGGGGGGGACACCATTTCAGATGCAAAGGCAAAACTATATAAAATTGCCAAACCTCTGGTATTTATCCGAAAATGGGATATGGAGCACATTCAGTCGATTTCTAACTCCAGCTATACACGCCATAAACATTGAAACTATTTCATCAAAAAATGCATACGACACGTACAAAATTTGGGGTATTTAAATGTTAATGGTGTGTTGTATTTTTTACATTCCGATTACTAAACACTATCTTTGAAGTGACGATATTAAATAATTGTTGAACCCAAGGAATTAAAAACCAATGAATCGATCCTACGATTCTACCTTTCAGCATTCTTCTGTGTTTTTATCATCCGGGTTCTCAGTCTATTTGTCAATGTTTGCTTTGCCTTATCAGCAAAGTTCATCACACGGTTAGTAAAATTTTTCATGCTTTTTTATTGAAAGCTCTTCCAATTCGTAGAAGAGCTTTTTTGTTTAAAATCAGTCAAAAATTTCCACTTTTAAATCATCTATCAACATTTGTTTGTCGCTGTCCGTATTCCAAAAACTGACCACTATTTGGTCAAAATCGTAGCGTTGGATTTTGGCGTCTAATGTCATCCTTTTCGTTTCACCGTCCGCCATAATCCGGTGTGGGCGTAAGTAAAAAGATTTTACTTCCTGATTGCCCCTTTTCAAAGTGACAATCCATTGCATCATGCTCCATGTGTTCCACTCTTTTTGAGTCGCTCTGAACGTAGCGGTTGTGCGAAGCCATTTTTTATTTTTTACTTTTTCCGACAACCCACCCATACGGAGGGGTATCTCAAACTTAGGTGAATAAGGGTGTAACTTGTCCACACTCAATGATTTTACCCCATTTATAACATTTTGATTTACAATATTTTGTGCAGTATCCTTTTCAAAATCATTTTGATACAAAATTTCAACGCCCCGCATCTCACCTTGATAATCATACTTATTATCCAAAAGTTTTCGAGTATCATCAGGAATATCCCACCGACCGAGCGTGGCTCTGAGATAAGCAGGTGTTGTATATTCAGCCTCAAAATGTCCGCCTTTATGCGCTTGATACGTGAGCCAAATATTCAAATAAATGCACACCAACGCCGCAACCCCAACAATAAATCGACTCCATGTATAAGCAAAAACAAACTCCAAAAATGCCGCAAAAGGAAATGCTAACATCGGATAAATCTGTATCATCTGACGTTGCCCCAAGCCACCGCCATACCACCAAATATTATGCGCAAAAGAAATATACATAAAAATCAAAGTCAAAATCCCAATTGCCCAAAAATATGAGCGTCTATTGCGGTATAACAATATAAAACCCAACAAAGCAAAAACCATCACCGGCGTATAAACCAACCACCCTTTTCGAGCCGAAAACAAGCCATCCACAATATGAGGATGCAACCAATCCATTTTATCTTCGGGACCATAACTGTTGTAAATGAAATGTCCGGTTGTATATTTCCAATAGAGGAGTTGTATAAATCCGATACCAAAAGCCACCAACGCCGTTAAAAATACATTTGCGATATGTATTTTAAGAAAATGGAAACGCGTGGCGACATCTTTTAAACCCGCAATACCCCATAGAAAAGGCACCATAACAACAACCAATTCGGTCGGACGCGCCAAGGCAGCCAAGCCAATACAGATACCCATGCCTAAGGCGGCTAATACTGAGGGGGCCTCTTCAAATCTCAAAATCAGGTATAAAAGAATAGTGTACAATGTAAAAATATAAGAATGCGTCATCGCATTATCAATCGCCGCATAGTTGAGATAATTGGTGGCTAAAATGTATAAAATCAGCGTTGCAGCGACACTTTTATCGCTGAATTGGGCTTTCAATAAGACTTTTCTTAAAAAAAATAAGCCGACAAACGACCATAATAAACTCCAAATCCCAATGGCGACTTGATATGGTTTTGAAAAACCGTCGGCTTCATACCCAAAAGGCTTGGCTAAAAGATGAGCCATAAAAAAAGCGGGAGCGTACATAATTGCCATACCGGATGTATATTTCATAACCCGAACCTGACCATCAGCCGCAGATTGAGGGTTTTTCAAAGCTAAAGCAGCGTAGAAATCTCCACCTTGATAACCGTATTTTTTATCTAATGTGGGGTGGAAGTCTATATTTTTGAGGTCTTTGTAAATAAAAACAGCCGGTAGGTAGTAATAATAACCGCAAACATCCCAACTCAAAGTCGCCTCACTACCCGATTTTTCCCATTTGGGATAAAAGAAAAAAGCCGTGTAGGTCAATACCGCCACGCAAAACCAATACGCATATTTAGAAAACGGGTTCATTTATCTATTTTTCCACAAAGTATGAAATCATTGGAATTATTTTAAACTACCCCAAGAGTATTTTGTTATGCGTACTGAGAATAAATTATCTACAAAATGACAATCAACTTATTCTGGTTTCGACGCGATTTGCGTTTGCACGACAATGCCGGCTTGTATCACGCCCTTAAAAGCGACAATCCTGTTGTACCCATTTTTATTTTTGATAAAAACATATTGGATAAACTCGAAGAGCGCAACGATGCCCGCGTGACGTTCCTGCACGATACACTCACCGAGCTCAAGGCAGAATTGGAAAAACTCGGCTCGACCCTACTCGTTTTTTATGGCACTCCCGCCGAAGTGTGGCAAAATCTGACTCAAACCTATACTATCGGGCAAGTATTCACCAACCACGATTATGAGCCGTATGCTTTAGAGCGAGATAATTACATAAAAGACTTTTTACAAGCACAAAATATTGATTTTCAAACTTTTAAAGACCACGTTATTTTTGAATACGATGAAGTCACTAAAGACGATGGCAAGCCTTACACCGTTTTCACCCCTTACAGCCGAAAGTGGCGAGCAA
>JANPGW010000035.1:0-1961 GCA_031424115.1 Saprospiraceae bacterium
AAGGAATACCAAAAACACCAAAATTATTAGAAACTGTTAATCCATCTTTATCTTCTTTATCTATAAGTTGTAGCCAAGGTAATTTATCTTTAATTATCGCATTTTTCCATTTCGCCATATCTTCATCTTTCGAAATACTAACAAATTCGATGTTTCTAAATTTATTGGTATTAAGTTTTAAGACACAATTATTTTATTTTTATTAATTTTGCTTAATGAGAGCAAAACGATACATCAAATTAGAACCAAGTGAAGTTATCACTTTAGAAGAAGGCTATAAAAATAAAAACCATCATCAATTCAAAATTCGTTGCCATTGTCTTCTTTTGAGTAATCAAGGTTACGACATGGCAAGTTTAGCAAAAATATTTGGTGTTACACAACCAAGTATTACCCATTGGTTTGATAGTTGGGAACGAGCAGGTATAGTAGGGTTACAGAACAAAAAAGGCCAAGGTCCTAAATTTATCTTGACACAAACAGATGTACCCGTAATAAAGGCTAAAGTACAAGCGAATCCACAAGAATTAAAAAAAGTAAAAGAAGAGTTGAAAGAAGAATTAAAAAAGGATTTCTCTCAAAAAACCTTAGAACGCTTTTTAAAAAAACTTGTAATGCCTGTTGGAAAAGAGTAAGAAAGAGCCTAAAATCAAAGCAAAATCCTACTGAATATGCCTATAAACAAGAATGTTTGAATGATATTCTTGAATTAGAGAGTCAAAAGCATATTGATGTCTTTTATGGAGATGAGGCTGGATTTTCTTTGAACTGTGTCATTCCATACTGTTGGCAATTTCCTAATGAACAGGTAAGTATTTTACCACAAAAAGGCAAAACTATCAATGTGCTTGGTTTTATGAATGCTAATGGAAAAGAGTTAATCACATTCGATAAAGAAGGTGCTATCGATGCTGAATTCGTTATAGGGTCTGTTGATAAATTCTTCACAAGACTTAACAAATTAACCATTTTAATCCTTGATAATGCTCGTATTCACCATTCTTTACTATTTCAAAGTAAAATAGAAGAATGGCAAAATAAAGGCTTGTATATCTTTTATTTACCAGCATACAGTCCTCACCTTAACCGTATTGAAACACTTTGGAGACAGGTTAAGTACAGATGGATAAAACCAACAGATTACCAAGACTTAACAACTCTAAGTAAGGCTCTTGATAGTATTTGGAATTCATTTGGGAAAAACTATCAAATCAATTTTTCAAAGAACAAAATATAAAATAATTGTGTCTTTAAACTTAAATATTTTTAACTCAAAAAGGTAATTTTCCTAAATCTACATTTCCACCAGTCAGTATAATTCCGATTTTTTTGCCAGCAAATCTGTCTTTTTGCTTTAAAAGTGCGGCAAAAGGTACTGCACACGAAGGTTCAATAACAATTTTTAATCTTTCCCAAATTAAACGCATCGCTGCAATAATTTCTTCATCGCTCACGGTTATAATGTCTTTGACATACATCCTGATAATTTCTAATGTTTTATCTCCTAAACTCGTCATTAGTCCATCGGCAATGGTTTTTATATAGGGGGCTTTTTCTATTTTTCCACTTTTGAATGATAGAATCGCATCGGCAGCACCTTCTGGTTCGCCAGCAATTATTTCAGCATTGGGTAATAAATAGTGAGTTGCCAAAGCAGTTCCACTCAATAATCCACCGCCACCAACGGGAGCCATAACTACTTGTAAATCAGGAATTTCGGCAATTAATTCGAGGGTTGCAGTTGCTTGACCCGCAATGACATCATAATTATTAAATGGATGAACAAACGTTGCCCCAGTTCTTTCTATAACTTGCTGAACTGTATTTTCACGGGCTTCCAAAGTTGGTTCACATTCAATAATCTCTCCATTTAGAGCCAAAACTCCCTTTTTTTTGATATCTGGAGCATTGTTTGGCATCACAATATAGGCTTTTGTGCCAACCGCTTTCGCCGCCAATGC
>JANPGW010000036.1:0-23944 GCA_031424115.1 Saprospiraceae bacterium
TTCAATCAACACCAAACCCATGATGAAAAGGAAAATAAAAATGGCTCCCCAATAAATGGAAACCCCGACAAAAGGCTGAGAACCGGTATAAAAAAGACTTGAAATTTGCTTATCCGCTTCTCTTGTCGCCTTATCGAGCGTCAAACCTTGTTTAGTCAAAGTCGGTATAATTTGTCCGCGCAAATTTTCAAAAGTTTTAGTATCAATATGGGACTGTGAAGCCCCACCACCCACGGCATTTTGAACCAATAGGGTAAAAGATTCGCCGATGCCATAGCTCCAATCTGTGGCGTATTTTTTATCCAAACCACCCTCTTTCGGGTGTTCGCTTGATGCTAAGTTTGGAACACCCCGTTGTGACTCGCTTTGGTACTCTTGAGTGGTCCAAATGGCTGCCAAGTTGCTCAAAACTCCCAAACCTAAACCGACGATTAATACCGTAGCCGACTTGCCAAAATCAAGGAATGTTTTGTTTTTAATGGCTGAAACCAACTCAACAATGCCTAATACCAGCAAAATGATGAAAGTATAATAGGTTATTTGATAATGGTTGGAATAAAGCTGTAACGCCGTTGCCAAAGCAAAAACCCCACCGCCGAGTAAATAATCTTTCCTAAAAGCCAAAACAGCCCCCGCCAAGATGAGCGGTGAATAAGCCAAAGCCACCATTTTAGTGGAGTGCCCTGCTTCGATAATGTCCATATTGAACGAGGATAAGCCAAACCCTACGGCTCCCATCAAAGCTATTCGCCAATCTAATTGCATGACTATCAATAAAATATACATGCACAACATGGCTAATAAAACCTCAGCATGAGGCGCCATCATGGACTGCCCCAAAAGTGACGCCCGAAAAACCGGCTGGGTCAGATTCCCTTTTATTTCTTGATAAATCTGAAAAGTAGGCATTCCTGAAAAATAAGCATTCGTCCAAAGAGGGGATTTACCCGTCAATTTTTTGTACTTTGCCATCTCTACCTGACTGGCTGATGCTTTTTGATTATCGGGTTGTTGCAATACTTTTCCCTCAAAAACATAAGGCGAGAAAAACATAAAAGACAAGGCAAGGCAAACGATAAAAGCGATGCCGTGCGGTAGAAGTTTCTTTAAAATAGGAGTATTCATTTTTAATATCTAATTGAAATTGATTATTCGGTGTTGTATTAAATCAATATTTTTACGCCGCAGAAATATGCCTAATTCAGCTTTTTCTGATAATTTGCGGATTTCGAGTGCCAAATGTATCAAATTATTGAAGGTTTACGTTCAAAATTTTTGATTTTTAATTAAACTATTATCATTTTTAATTTAAATAAGTGTCTGCATCAAATAGAATTTACTTCCCCGGACTCAATGCTTTGCGTTTTTTTGCCGCTTATTTTGTCTTATTGCACCATGGTGAAACGATTCGCGCCAAATATGGTATGCCTAATTTTGAGGAATATTCTGTCTTCCAAAACGGCTCTTTAGCAGTCTCCTTTTTCTTTGTTTTGAGTGGTTTTCTAATTACCTATTTATTGTTGGATGAAATTGACCGAACGCGGAATGTCAGTATCAAAAAATTCTATATTCGGCGTGTTTTACGCATTTGGCCGCTCTATTTTTTATTGGTATTTGTGGGTTTAATCCTTATTCCTCAATTCTTAAATTTCATCCACTACGATTATCAGATGCCATACGATACGACAACGGCGGGCATTTTGTTTACTCTGTTTTTAAGTTTTGTCGTCAATTCCGTTTATGGCAGTCATTTGTTAGAACCTCTATGGTCTATTGGGGTCGAGGAATATTTCTATCTGCTTTGGGCACCGCTTTTCAAGTTTTTTGAAAACCATGTTTGGGCGATTATCATCGGCGTTTTAAGTGTAAAAACAGCGCTTTTGGTTTATTATTATTTCAATCCAACTGGCAATGTTACTTACTTGTTAATAAAAGATATTTTTACTGCTTTGAAATTTGAGTTGATGGCGATTGGCGGTCTGGGGGCTTATTGGGTTTTCAAAAAAGATAGACATATTGAAAATTCTTGGATTTTTAAAACATCCGTGCAAATATTTTTTTTAATTCTATTAGCTATCCGGTTATTTTTTCATCAATATTATATTGACAATCAATTTATTATATATGAATTATTTTTTAATGCTCCGATTTTAGGGACTTATACTGAGGGGGTACTGTTTTTATGGTTAATTCTGAATGTGTCGCTCAATCCGAGGGCTTTTTTCAAGTTAACGCATCCTATCCTCGACAAATTGGGTGAAATCTCGTACGGGATTTATATGTATCAAATGTTGGTAATATTCGGTACTGTGCTGATTTTTAAAAAAATGCTGCTCAGTTCCGGTTTGGTATTATCAACGCTCTTTTTTTACAGTTTAACAAGTTGCGCCATCATTGGCATTTCATGGTTATCGAAACGCTATTTTGAAGATTTTTTCCTAAGATTTCGTTAATCGTTATTCGGGTATTCGTTATCCGGCTATGAAAACGAATATACGAATAACGGATACACGAATAACAAAAAACAAAAATAAGATTATGACATTTTCCATTATAACAGTCGTTTTCAACGGCGAAAAACTGATTGAAGGCACGATTGAGAGTGTAGTGAATCAAACACATACGGGCATCGAATATCTTATCATTGACGGTGGTTCGAAGGATGGAACAGTGGATATTATTAAAAAAAAGGCTGAAAATTACCCAATTCGCTGGATTTCAGAGCGAGACAAAGGATTATACGATGCCATGAATAAAGGTTTGGCGATGGCAACCGGCGATTTTGTGCTGTTTTTGAACGCCGGTGACCGCTTGTTTTCAACCCATACCATTGAACAAATAGCGGCTCAAGCTACACCTCAAACAGATATTTTATACGGTGAAACGATGTTGGTTGATGAAAATCACAAGCATGTCGGGACGCGTTCTGATTTGACCGTTCAAAAACTACCGGAATATTTAACGTGGAAAAGCATGAAAAAAGGGATGGTCGTTTGTCATCAAGCCTTTTTACCTCGACTGAAAGTTGCCCCTCAGTATATGCCGGATAATCTGGCTGCGGATATTGATTGGGTGATAAAATGTTTACAAAAAACTCAAAACATAGTTAATACACATATTATCATTTCAGAATACCTGATGGGAGGTGTTTCCAAAACGCGGCATCAACAATCGTTGAAAGATAGGTATCAGATTTTGAAAACTCATTTTGGCTTTTTTCAAAATCTAATCAACCACATCCTCATTATATTTCGGGCGCTGGTTTTCAAGATTTTCAATAACAGTGGGTATTGAAGAGAAGGATTATTCCTCCTCATTCAGTTCGCGCTCAATTTCCTCCATGAAGATATGATCAATACTTTCTTCAACGGTTGGGAGGATAGTGAGCACAGAATCTAACTTCGAGATTTCAATCAATTTTTTGACATTTGAATTCGTAACGCCGGTTATCACAAATGAACCCACATCTTCCCACAGGCGCTTAGCTGTCAATATGGCACTTAAGCCGGATGAGTCGACAAATTTGACATCTGAGAGGTCAAGCACAAAATTAGGCAAACCTTCCTCGTTCAAAACTTTAAACTCAGTCTTAAGTGCCGGTGCAATAAGGGAATTCAAATTGTCCTCATGTAAGGTAAAGACAGCATATTTTTCTTGTTTATCTATTGAGTATTTCATACAATTTCCAATTAGTTTATTAAAATGAGTAGAAAGAATTTAGGATACAAATGTAAAAAGGAAACACCAAAATGATGCGTACTTAGGGATTAAAGTTTATATAATTTTATCTTTTCTTTTTTATCAAATGCGTAAAGCATTAAAACCCAACTTTTTAGCACTTTTAAGTATTAAAATAGAAAGAATAAGATTTTGACAATTCTAAAAGAAAATTTTCATAAATCGAATTGATGATGTAAGATATGAATCAAAACGGTAATAAACAGAAAGAACAAATTAAAAAATGCACTAAAAAAAGAATTATTTATTTATGGTTTAAAAAAAATGGCGAAACATTAAAAAAGGAGTAAATTTGTGAGTAATATTTTTACAATAAAAAGACGTTTCAAACGACTTATGAAGACATAACTTTAAATGATTGATTTTACAAAAAACATTTATGTAAAGTCAAGCGTTTATTATAAAAAATTAAACCTGTGATTGAGCTAAAAAATCTACATATCGAAGGGGTTTTGGCTGTTCACTTTAAGTTTTTTTAATACCATCCATGTTATACAGAAATAGAAATATCTGACATAATGGCTGAAATGTTAAACCTTGATTTGAATGGCATCATTTTTTCATAAGTAATAGAAAGTTTTATTTTTTTTTACTTACTTTCGTGAAATTATTTGAATCTATTTTTACCTGAAGACCTAACTTAAAGGAGAAGTTTAACGTACTTGATATTAACAGCAGCAACAACAAAAATGAGGTAAGTTTGTTAAACATTTTGAAATTTAATTCGATTACACACTTAACAAAATGAATAGTAAAAAATTTTCACCTCGAGTCAAACAAATTCTTGCAAACAGCCGCAATGAAGCCGTAAGACTTGGACATGACTACATAGGCTCTGAGCACTTATTGCTGGGTTTGATGATGGATAAAGAAAGCTTGCCAATCCGGGTATTGACTTCTCTGGATGTAGATGTAGATGAATTGAGACAAAGAGTAGAAGAAAATATACAACGATATAGTGGACCGAGTTCCCATTTAAACGTCGGAAACATCAATCTAAATAGCCAAGCCGAAAAAGTTTTGAAATTCACGGTACTCGAAGCTCGTGATTCTAAAAATGAAGAAGCACAACCTGAGCACTTAATGCTTTCCTTACTCAAACAAAAAGAGAATGTGGCTACACGGATTTTGAATCAGTTTTATGTGGATTATGAATCCTTCAAAACTGAACTCGAATATGTTCGCCAAGAGCAAGGTTATGGGTCTCCTGAGATATATAATCAGGCATCGAATGAAGGCGATGATCAGTACGAAGATGAAGAATCTCGCAGCTATCAGCGCAAAGGCAATTCAAAAAGCAGAACTCCGGTTCTGGATAATTTTGGACGCGATGTCACCAAACTTGCCGAAGAAGGTCGCCTTGACCCGATTATCGGTCGAGAAGTGGAGATTGAGCGCGTTTCTCAAATCCTAAGCCGTCGTAAAAAGAATAATCCGATTCTGATTGGCGAACCGGGCGTCGGTAAAACGGCGATTGTAGAAGGTTTGGCTTTGCGTATCATGCAAAAACGCGTGAGCCGCACTTTGTTTAACAAACGCGTGGTCATGTTGGATTTGGCAGCTTTGGTAGCCGGCACCAAGTATCGTGGTCAGTTTGAAGAGCGGATGAAAGCCATCATGAACGAATTGGAGAAAAGCAGAGATGTCATTCTTTTCATTGACGAAATCCACACGATTGTGGGCGCAGGTGGTGCAACAGGCTCTTTAGATGCTTCTAACATTTTCAAGCCTGCTCTGGCAAGAGGCGAGTTGCAGTGTATCGGCGCATCAACCCTTGATGAATATCGTCAATATATTGAAAAAGATGGTGCTTTGGATCGCCGTTTCCAAAAGGTAATGGTCGAGCCACCAAGCATTGAAGATACCATCCATATTTTGAATAATATTCGCTCTAAATATGAAGAATTTCACAATGTGAATTATTCCGAAGAAGCCATCAAAGCGTGTGTTCTTTTGAGCGAGCGGTATATCACAGACCGTTTTTTACCGGATAAAGCTATTGACGTATTAGACGAAGTGGGTGCAAGAGTCCATCTCAAAAACATCCACGTTCCGAAGCATATAGAAGAATTGGAAAAGCGTATTGAAGATTTGAAAGAAGAGAAAAACTCGGCTGTCAAAAATCAACAGTACGAAAAAGCGGCTGATTTGCGGGATATGGAAACAAAGTTGGGTCGTCAACTTGAACAAGAGAAAATCCAATGGGAAGAAGAATCCAAATCCAAGCGATATCCCGTTAACGATGACGATATTGCGGAAGTGGTTTCGATGATGACCGGCATTCCGGTCAGAAAAGTGGGTCAGAGCGAATCCGGCAAACTTGTCAAGATGACGGAAGACATGAGTAATGTAGTGATAGGACAAAATGAGGCTATCGTCAAGATTACAAAAGCTATCCAACGCAACCGAGTAGGTTTGAAAGATCCATCCAAACCGATTGGTTCGTTTATCTTTTTGGGTCCGACGGGAGTAGGTAAAACCGAATTGGCAAAAGCTTTGGCGCGTTATCTGTTTGATTCGGAAGATTCATTGATTCGGATTGACATGAGTGAATACATGGAAAAATTCAGCGTCTCTCGATTAATCGGTGCTCCTCCGGGATATGTCGGTTATGAAGAAGGCGGTCAGTTAACAGAAAAAGTGCGCCGCAAACCCTATTCAGTTGTTTTGTTAGATGAGATTGAAAAAGCACATCCTGATGTGTACAATATTCTACTGCAAGTTTTAGATGATGGACAATTGACGGATGGCTTGGGACGTCGAGTAGATTTCAAAAACACTTTAATCATTATGACATCAAATATTGGTGTTCGCCAATTGAAAGATTTCGGTCAAGGTGTTGGATTCCAAACGAAAGCCCGTCAGGATGCTGAAAATGACAATGCCAAAACGGTGATTCAAAGTGCCTTAAAACGGACGTTCTCTCCGGAGTTTTTGAACCGTATTGATGATGTTATAGTCTTTAACAGTTTAGGTAAACCTGAAATTTTCAAAATAATTGACCTACTCCTTAAAGATGTTATGCGCCGCTTGTCTAACATGGGCTACAAATTGTCCCTCAGCGAAGAAGCCAAAGAGTTTATCGCTGAAAAAGGATATGACCCGCAATTTGGCGCGCGTCCCCTTCATCGTGCTCTTCAAAAATATATTGAAGATCCACTCGCAGAGTTTATTCTGAACGAACAACCGGCTGAAAATAGTAGTTTTGAAGCAGTGATGAATGAAGAAAAAGACGGGCTCAAAATTACATTGACACATGAAGCAGTGAAAGAACAATAAAAACCGCACTGAAAATGATTACAGCCGGCTTCCTTACTGAGGGGGTCGGCTTTTTTGTTATACAGCTGTTCGTACCTACTCCCCATAAATAACAAAAGTGATAGTTTTATAACTACCACTTTTACATCAAAAATTTTAACCTTTAATTTAAAACACCATATATTTTTCGAGAATGCACATAGGAAATAACTCTCCTGATGTTTTCAAAAGGGTAGGTTAAAAAAAAATATGTTATTTTTATGTTGAAATTCACTCTTTTACGCTTCAATTTAATGTAGCTCAATCGGATTTTTACATTTGATTATACAAATGAAGCGAGATGAAGAAATTCTTAGAGATTATAGTTAATGTGTATGATATGATGACGAGTACGTGTGGCTTCTCATATTTTTGAGAAGTTTCGGAGTTACACATCGTGTTTAGAATTGTACAACTCCGAATAACTTCTCAAAATAGTTGGTGTGCTTATTTATTTGAGCATTCAATGAGTTTTTATTGAATTGCCCTACAAAAATACACATCACAATATGACTTTAATCAGACAATTCCAATATTTAGAAAGGTCATTTATATTCGATATTTTTTAAAAAAAATATTATAATTATTTGACTATCAATGTTTTAAAAAGAAACAACAAAATAAAATGCCTCAGTTTCCTTATAATTAGTTAGCTAATCAATTATTAATTTTATAAAATATCCATTACATTTGTATCGAATATATGTAAAATCAATCAGATAACTGAGGCATTTATTTTTACCTCTGCTCTCAACCTTGCGGGAAAGCGTAACTCTTAGAGGTGTTCAAAATTGGTAAAGGTTAAAAAGGAGCCAATGGCTCATTCTTACATTGCGTTAAGGTCATCTGTGACGATAGAACAAATCACGCTGATAATGATTCCTAGCATGGTGCTTAAATTGTTTGAGTAAAAAAATAAAGGTTAAATAACATCAAACTTTGCAAACATCCTTTTGCTTCGTTTGATGATACAAAGATAGATGCCCTAATAGAGCTAAAATCAGACAGAATATTGTATTTAGAAAGGTTGCTTTTTTTTATTAATATGTAGCTGCTTATATCATAATCCGTTGATAATCAAATTATTATGATTAATAAAATATCATAAGAAATTAGAGACAGTCAGAAATGCTCCCTATTTTTTAAGAAAATAATCAATAAAAAAAAAGCCTTATGCAGATTTTAAAACAATATGTAGATTTGATACAGCAATTTAAAGCCAAACCGGAGGAGTTGAATATTGTCATTGGTGATGAAAAAACGATGCTTTTTCAGTTCTTTAAAGGTATCAGTACTAAAAAATATCTGACGGATGAAGATGCTTCAAAAGATTTGTATCACGAAAATCCCAGTTTCCCCGCTTACAAAACTTTGAAAAGTGAGTTTAAAAAAAGACTTTTAAGCGCCGTTTTAATTCTTGATTATAAGCAACCTGCTTTGAATGATGTTCAACAGGCTTATTATGTCTGTCAAAAAAATTGGGCGGCTATTAATATATTTATCGGCAGACAAAAAACGAAAGCCGCTATTGATTTGGCTCAAACGACTTTGGAAATAGCTAAAAAATTTGAACTTTCGGAGGTCATCATGAATACAAGCCGCCTTCTGACCACTTCATATCATCTTCATCGACCCATTAGTAAACTCGGCGATGAATATGAAAGAATACATACTGATGCCCGGATTTTGGTTGACGCTGAGAACCTCGCTACTACACTCCATGACGACCTCACTAAACATTTTGTCAAAATCAAAGCCACTCAAAGATATCTTCAGGAAAAAGCTTTGGAGTACCTCGACAAATTGAAACCTTATAGTGAAAAGTATCAATCGTATAGGCTACAACTACTAACGCGGATGATAGAGGTGACAAGCTATATGTGTGTGAATGATTATGAAAACGCTTTAAAAGTTTCTGAAAATGCCATCGTCTTTTTTGAAAACAAACCTTTTGAAGTAAAAAATGCCATCGTCGTTTTTCTCCATCAAAAAACGGTGTGCTGTATGCAATTGAAAAAATTTGAATTGGGTAGAGAATCCGCAATGAGAAGCCGTAGCCTCGTTTTAGATGGTACTCATAATTGGTACAAAGATGGGCTGACTTTTATTCAACTGTGCTTACACACGCAGCAATATACTGAGGGGTGGAAAGTTTATCTCGAAATGTTAACCCATCCGGAATATGTGAATCAAAATGTCATTGTCAAAGAAGAAATGAGCATGATAGAGACTTACTTGCAATATCTCATCAACATTGAAAAAATAAAACTGGAACGAACGGATAGAAAGCATATTAAAGCATTTGATTATTTCGGTTTTATGAACACACTTCCGATTTTTCAAAAAGACAAACGAGGTATGAATATTCCGGTATTGATAGCCCAAATATTATGGATTTTACGCGAGAAAGATTATGACTTCATCAAAGCTCGGATTGAAGCACTTGATAAATATCGCACTCGCCACGTGAGCGCAGATGAAGACACTTATAGAACCAATTTGTTTATTAAGTTGGTAAATCAGTTGGAGAAAGGGCAATATAAACGCAAAAGAATTGAGAAAAAGTGTTTTAAAACTTTTGAAGAACTACGGGCAGCACCTATCCAAGTAAAAAATGAAGCGTATGCTACCGAAATTTTACCGTATGAAGATATTTGGCAATTAATGATGAGTAGTTTATCGTAGTGAAAAGTGAAAAGCTGTTCACACATCGTGTGAAGTTCATAAATGAATTGTCGACTTTACTAAAAAAAGGTTATCACAGCTCAATGAGTTTGCAATAACCTTCTTTTTTCTACAATTTTCTAAATTTATTTACATATCATAAGAAATTTCCACCTCCGGCGCAGTTGCGCGTGCCTGACAGGTCAGAATGTACCCTTGAGCCACCTCATCATCATCCAAGGCATAACAAGCATCCATTTTTACCGAGCCTTTCAGCACTTTTGCCATGCAGGTAGAGCACGCACCCGATGTGCAAGAGTAAGGCGGTTCTTTTTTCATACCTATCAATGTATCCAAAATAGTATCATTCGGCTTCATCGTGGCTTCAATGGTCTGACCATTGAGGCGCACCGTCAATTTTGCTCCCGAGACAACCGCTCCTGTTGCTTTGGGTTCTGCGGGTGAATCGTTGGTGAAATGTTCAATATGAATCAATTTTTTATCAATGTTCAAAGCATGTAAAGTAGCCGCCACCATGTCAATCATACCGCCGGGTCCGCAGATGTAATACTCAGCATCTTTGCTGCGCAGCGTGTGTTCTTTCAAAAAATCTTCCACAATGGGTTTAGAAATACGACCGACTTTTCCCAACCACGATACTTTCCCCTTTGAAAACAAACCACCTAAGCCACCCGACTTTTCGCGCTTGGGTTGGCTCAAAATATGCTCCACCAAAATTTGCCCTTCATACTTCTTTTGAAGCATCTCAAATTCTGATTTAAACATAATCGAGTCTTCACTCCTATTGCCATACAATAAAAAAACTGTTGAAGCCGGTTCCACTTCCAAAATGGTTTTGATGATACTCATCAAAGGCGTAATACCCGAACCCGCTCCGAACATATAGTAGGTCTTTTGACGCTCTATATTGAGGGGGGGGGTAAAACGACCTTGCGGAGGCATCACTTCTATCGAATCGCCTACTTTTGCCTCACCACAGAGATAATTGGAGACCGCACCCTTCGGCACGCGTTTCACTGATACTGTCCACTCTTTCTCAATCGGGCTGCTGCTCAATGAGTAAGCACGGCGTTTTTCTTCACCTTTGACAAACAATTTTAGCGTTAAATATTGACCTGCAGAATATTGAAACACTTCTTTCAAATCTTCAGGCACTGCGAAACTTACTGAAACTGCGTCTTCAGTTTCTTGCTTGATATTAGAAACGGTCAGTTGATGGAAAGAATTATTCATATTATTATTGAGCTTTTTGTTCAACCTGTCAAAAACAACAAAGTTATTTCTATATGGTTGCAAAGATAAAAACCTCAAAGAGATTCAAGAATGTTTAGGCGGTTTAGTTTTTTGAAATACTATATTCCTTTTTTTAAAAAGAGCCTAACATTTTCAGTATCTTTGCGCAAAATAAAATAGTGTATTAATATTTTTAAAAAACATTGAAAAAGGCGTCTTTAGGCGGATTTTTCAATATAAAACTATGATAATGGATACTCTAATCGAATCAAAAACCGAATTGAATTTTCTGAAAAAATTAGGACTAAAACAAACTAATAACGGCACTTCTACCGGCTTGGAATCATTTGGTAGCCGCAAAAAAATAGAATCCTACTCGCCCGTTGATGCAACGCTCATTGGCTCGGTGTCCGTGACGACACGCGAACAATACGATGCTGTTGTTGCCAAAGCCCAAGGAGCCTTTTTGGTGTGGCGGGAAATGCCGGCGCCTAAACGTGGAGAAATAGTGCGTCAATTCGGTGAAGAATTGCGCAAATTTAAAGACCCGCTCGGTCGTCTTGTGAGTTATGAAATGGGTAAAAGTCTTCAAGAAGGCTTCGGCGAAGTGCAAGAAATGATTGATATTTGCGACTTTGCGGTGGGTTTGAGCCGCCAATTATACGGTTTGACGATGCACTCCGAGCGTCCGCACCACCGCATGTATGAACAATGGCACCCGCTTGGCATAGTGGGTATTATTTCAGCCTTCAACTTTCCGGTGGCGGTTTGGTCATGGAATGCTGCTTTAGCGTGGATTTGCGGTGATGTGACTATCTGGAAGGCCAGTGAAAAAACGCCTTTGTGTAGTATAGCGTGTCAGAATATTTTACAACGGGTTTTAAAAGCCAATAATGTTCCGGAAGGCGTTTCTTGTATCATCAATGGCGATTATAAAGTCGGCGAATTTATGACAAAAGATACCCGTGTGCCGTTGATATCTGCTACCGGTTCTACGCGCATGGGTAAAATCGTCGGCGCAACCGTCGGTGGTCGTTTGGGCAGAACTATTTTGGAGTTAGGAGGCAACAATGCTATCATCGTGACGCCGAGTGCGGATTTGAGTATTGTTGTGCCGGGTGCAGTTTTCGGTGCCGTCGGTACAGCCGGACAGCGTTGCACCTCTACCCGTCGCCTCATCATCCACGAGAGCATTTATAATCAGGTGAAAAGTGTCTTAAAAAACGCATACTCACAGCTGCGAATCGGCAATCCGTTGGATATGCACAACCATGTCGGTCCACTTATTGATGGTTTAGCCGTTGACAATTATATGTCGGCAATTGAACGGGTAAAAGAACACGGTGGCAAATTTGTTGTCGAAGGCGAGATACTGAGGGGCGATGGTTTGGAGAGTGGTTGCTATGTACAACCTTGTATCGCTGAGGTGGAAAACTCTTGGGATATCGTGCAGCACGAAACTTTTGCCCCGATTTTATATCTTCTGAAATATTCGGCTATTGAAGAAGCCATTGCGATTCAAAACAATGTGCCACAAGGACTGTCATCGGCTATTATGACCGATAGTATGCGGGAAGCCGAGAAATTTTTGAGTGTCGCGGGCAGTGATTGTGGTATAGCTAACGTCAATATCGGCACAAGCGGGGCTGAAATCGGTGGTGCTTTCGGTGGTGAAAAAGAAACCGGCGGCGGGCGTGAAAGTGGCTCGGATGCCTGGAAAGCCTATATGCGCCGGCAAACCAATACCATTAATTACTCGAAAGAATTGCCTTTGGCGCAGGGAATTAAGTTTGATTTTTAGGATTGACATTCACTTAAAACATGAGTCATCCTGATTTTTTTTTGATAACTAACACCGCTCCTTTAGGGCGGTATTAGTTTTTTCTCATTAAAATAATTTCTGAATCACAGCGTCACTCCTTGTACTCAGTTAATCTCCATTATTTTTCATTGACAATATCACACCCAATCCATAAGAGTAATTTTTTGTTATACCCTGCCATGTTTCGCCTCTTATATCTATGAAGCCTTTGCTCAATCGAGCATCAAGGCTTATCTGAAAATTTGATATTTTGATGATTTTTTGATTGACGCCTACAACCAATCCGGTATCATATCGTTGGAATCTTTCACCACTTTTGGGATAATCATTCAGAATTTTATACGAAGCTAAAATCGCAGCATATCCTCCGATAAACATCATTGTTTCACATTTTTTAATATAATAATTGGGCGTAATACTACAAATGATATAATTTAAAACATATCCAAAGCGATTGTCTTTTATATTTTTACTGGAAAAGCCCACTTCTGCATTGATGCCCATTTTATTGAGTCTTTGAATTTGGGTTGTAATACCCACTTCATAACTGATTCCCCTTGATGTATAGCGATTCTTTATTGCATTATTCGTGAAATTGGCAAATGTGCTACTCCATCTTATTCCAAATAGTTGTTGCTTATTTTGGCAAAAGGCTGATATATTACACAATATGAAAAATGATAATGCGATTGCGATTTTTTGCATCGTTTTTATTGTTACAAAGTGCTTAACCAAGATTTCACAATACAGTTCTCTCGTGACTTATGAAGGAACTCCTAAACTATTTAAGTCATTCACTTTCAATTAATTGTAAGACTGACGACTGACGACTATTTACTCACGGATGCCTACAACACTTCCGCCACCACAAAAATACTCCCGCCCACATATATCAAATCATCCGATTTTGCGCATTTTTTGGCGGCAGCTAATGCCTGACGAACGGTTTTATAAGCCTTTCCCTTGAGTCCATGCGCTTCAGACATACCCCTCAGTATATCGGCATCTAAACCGCGCGGAATGTTGGCTTTGGCAAAATAATAGGTAGCATTTGGGGGCAACAATCTTAAAACTTTGGACAAATCTTTATCTTTTACAAAACCCAAAACAATATGTAAAGTATTGAATGTCAATTTTTTAAGTTGCTCTGTAACATAAATCAAGCCGCCTTCATTGTGGGCTGAATCGCAAAGAATTGTCGGATTATGACCTATCACCTGCCAGCGCCCCAAGATTTTAGTCAATGATTTGATATTTTCTAAACCGTTTCGGAGTTGTTTTTCAGTGATTTTAAAATCGGTATAGTGGTTCAAAATATTGATAGTTTCAATAGCCGTAACCACGTTTTTTTCTTGATAATCACCACTCAAGTTCACTTTCAGATATTTCAAATCTTTGAAATCCAAAAATGTATTTTTTAAAGAAACATGAAATGTTGAATATTCAAATTCATTATCCGATTTAATTGTCTGAATATCTATATTTTCCGAAGCGAAATAAATAGGCGAATGTTCTAAATCCGCTTTTTCCATAAAAACGGCTTTAGTTTCCGGATGCACCTCTCCTATTACCACCGGCACATGGGATTTGATGATGCCCGCTTTTTCAAAAGCAATTTGTGGCAACGTCTCGCCCAACATATCCGTATGGTCAAGGCTGATATTGGTGATGACACTGACGAGGGGGGTGATAATGTTGGTAGAGTCAAATCGTCCTCCCAATCCTACTTCGATAACGGCAATATCTACTTTTTCTGCCTTGAAATAGTCAAATGCCATAGCCACAGTCATTTCAAAAAAGGAGGGTTTGATGCTTTCAAAATGGGGGATATTATTTTTCACAAACTGCTTGACATACTTTTTTGAGATATATTCACCATTGACTTTTATCCTTTCTCTAAAATCTTTGTAATGTGGTGAGATATACAAACCCGTTCTATAACCGGCAGCTTGTAATATAGCGGCTACCATGTGAGCAGTAGAACCTTTCCCGTTCGTACCGGCAATGTGAATAGTGGGATAATGAGTTTGAGGATTGCCCAAAACATCACACAACAGACGGGTATTGGTCAAATCCTTTTTAAAAGCAGATGCGCCCACGCGGTGAAACATAGGTAATTGGCTGTAGAGGTAGTCGAGTGTTTCCTGATAAGTCATAAAAGGAATTCAATTATTGCCTAAAATATCATAAAATAGAGCGAATATCAGCGCAAAGAAACAAAAAAGGGAAGACAAAATTGCCTTCCCTTGGGTTATTACACGCCTATATTTTTTCAATTCTATTGAACTCTAAAGTTGTAAGTGATTGTACCGCATTGTTTCTCAGCATTCCCTGCGGCAAATTTATATTGTCGAGCGTTGCGTTTTGCCGCATCAATAAGGTCTTGGTCATTGGAGGTTGACCCCACCGCTTTATAGTCAGCCGAGAGAACATTACCACTGGCATCCACGCAGACTTGAATCACGATTTTACCGGATTTTTGAGAGTTTTCCTGCAATTTTGGGGCAGATTTAACGCCTCTACCACCAAAACCATTGACGACACCGGGTCCCCGCCCGAAGCCTTTATCCAAATTATCTGAATTGGGATCTCCATCCGGTTTGCCTTGATTGCCGGGTTTACCGGTATTGCCACGCCCGTCACCGGTTCCGCCGCCGCCATTCTGACCGCTTTGTGTACCCGTTCCGAAACGTCCCTTAAACTTATCTTTTGCCGCTTGTTCTGCCCGTTGTTTCTCCGCAGCGTCGGCTTGTCTTTGGGCTTCTGCTGCTTTTATGGCATCAGCTTGGCGCTTTTTCTCTTTTTCTACTTGAGCTTGGCGATATTTTTCTTCTTCGGCTCGTTTCCGCGTTTCTTCTTGTTGGCGGCGAATAGCCACAGCAGTAGGATCTTCAGTGGTTTCGACGCGCTTCGTTGGAGGAGGCGTAACGGGCTTAGAAATAACCGGTTTCGGAGCCGGTGCAGGCTTTATAGGGGTTGGTGCCGGTGGAGTAGGTTCAGGTTTGCTGTTGCTATTGCCTGCATTCGGGTCGGGTTTGCCTGATGAAGGATTATTACCTTTACCTTGATCGGGCAAACCGAGTGAAGGACCGCCTCCCAACAAATCTTGGGGCAATTCTACCTGAATTTTAGAATCCGGCGGTTTAGGTGGTGCCTGAACCGAGGGCATAAAGAATGCCGCCAGTAACAGCAAAGTGTGCAAAGTCAGACTCAACAGAGTTGCCTTTTTATCGTTTTCTTCTTCTAATTTTTTTCCTCTATAATCCATTCTCCTAAAATTAAAACATACCAAACGCATCGTTAAGTAGTTGGGCAAAAATAATTGCCTACTTAATCTGCACTTGCTTGTAATATTGAGTTAATATTGAGCGATTGCGTCATATCCAACACCACGACGACTTTTTCAACGGGTGCTTTCGTATCAGGTGAAACAGTCACTTTATATTCGGGATTTTTCATTTTGTTGCGTTCTAAATACCCTCTGATTTTTTCTATCGGTGTGGTGACATTATTGAAAATAAAATTACCACTGGCCGTTATGCCAATATCATCTAATCGTTCCGTTTTAACGGGTTTGGAAGAGGTTTTTGAATTGCCGGGCAACGAAAGATTCAAGGCACTCGGATGCGTCATGGTGGATACCATCATGAAGAAAATCAATAAAATGAAGATAATATCCGTCATAGATGACATCCCCATTTCTCCGCTCAACTCTCTTTTTTCACGAATTCTCATGATTTTTGAATTATTTTTAATAGAGCTTTGCCCTACTCTGACAGATTATGCCCTTTCAGGGATTTCACTTTTCATTTTTCACTCTTTTGGCGCTGTTGCCAGAATCGTTCGAGCTTTTAATCTACTCGCTACCGCCATCACTTTTGTGACTTGCTCAAATGGAACACCCACTTCAGCCGCAATTGTTATCGTTGGGTTTGGCTTATCGGGCGAAATAGCCAGTGAAGCGCGTAATAGAGGTTCCAATTGATTGAAACTCACAGTTTGATCGTTCACCGTCAATCTGCCACTTTTTTCTATGCCAACCGTGGTTTTTATTTTAGCATTGGTTCTTTGATTCGACTCCGGCAGCCTGAAAGGTAAATACTTCACCAGCGTAGAAGTCAGCATAAAGAATATGAGCAACATGAAGATAATATCCGTCATAGACGACATATTAACCTCTGCTGCATGCTTTTTCTTTTTTCTTAGAGACATATTCTTTCCAATTTATGCCGAAGGCTCTTGAAGTAAGTCAATAAAATCAAACGTGCTGGTTTCCATTTTATTCACAATACGGTCAATCATCGAATTCAAATAGCTATATGACACATAAGCAAAAATACCGACTATCAAACCCGCCGCTGAGGTAAACATTTTAATGTAAATACCACCAGAAATAGTACTGATAGAGAGATTGTCTGCCGTTGAAAGATCTTTGAATGTGGTAATCATACCCGCAATCGTTCCCAAAAAGCCGAACATAGGCGCAATACCGGCAATAATTGCCAAGACATTGGAATTTTTTTCCAATTTAAAAATTTCCAAACGCCCGACGTTTTCAATAGCATGCTCGATATCATCCAAAGGCTTACCGATACGCATCAATCCTTTTTCAACCATGCGCGCAACGGGTGAATCAGTACTTTGGCACAGTGCCCGCGCCGCACCGATATTGCCATTAGAAACATGCGCTCTGATGTTATTCATAAAGCCTTCGTCAATTTGACTCGCTTTTTGAATCGTCATGTAACGGCTGAAAAATATTGTCACCGCAATCACGGACATTATCAAAAGACAAATCATGATAATGAGACCGAATGTACTATGTGCCAGTAATTCGAACATACTTTCCTGACCTACGGGTTCAGTAGCGTTTGTAGCGGTTACACCGCCTTGAAAGAACAATAATATGTTATGCATAAAAATTAATAATTATTTTAATTATTGGTTATTTTTTCGTTTCAACAGGTACTTTTTCAATAAAATTGCCCCCCCTCAGTATAATTTTTATCAACCGTACCTCCACTGTTACTAACAGTTTGGCTAATCTTACTAACTGTTTTGCATCAAAAATATTATCTGAAAGGGCTTAATAAAATGCTAAAATAGTACATTCATCGATAAGTTCTAAATTTATTCAAAAATAATTTTAAATCAAATATTATCTTTTTAACAATTGGTAAAACATTGGTACTGTAATGAATACGAAAGCCATGCAACATATTCAAACCGCTTATACTATTTCAATTTACCCTCGGCTGCTGTCCACCACGAATGCAATTCAACTATAAGCCGACCTGCTTTCACTGCGGGGTCTTGATTGGCCCACCAAATTGCCTCTTCAATATTCCGCGTGTTAAAAACGGTCATGCCTCTGATATCGCCATCACCACCATAAGGCCCCACCAAACTGATTAAACCCAGATTATACATCTCAGTAATATGTGCCATATGCGCTTCTTGAATTTTGGCAGCTTCGGTAGTACTGTGGGTTCGATTGCCTCCCCGTTTCAAAAAACACACATAATATTCTTTCATTGTATAAACACTATCTTTATCGGGCATGACAAAGGTGTTCGATACCGACTTTTTGCTGTAAAGCCACTCCTTGCGTTTACCGTTGCCTTCAATAGATGCCAGAATTTGATTTTTTCCACTCAGAAATTGATAAATTATTTTTTTCGGAAAATCATGCGCCGGATTTTCAAAAACAAAACTATCCAACTCAGAAGCTGTCAGTTTGAACTCAACCGCCGCTCCGTTATTTTGGTTTTTAACCATCGGCACATAGTAAAAAAAGCTATTTCTCAAGCGCAACTCGACTTCCTCAAGCGGAATTGAGTCTCCTTTTGTCGTCTTCAAATAACTTAAACCGTATAATGTGCTGTCATTTTGTTGTTTCCACAGCTCATAAGTGGAGCCTTTTTTGTCCACCGTTTCCCACTTCCCGACCAGCCAATAGAAAGGCAGCATTTTCTGAGCCGTAAGTTTTAAACTGAAAAATAGCGATAAGAAAAGTAAGATTTTTTTCATAATTTTATATTTTTTTAAATAAATTTGACCTATGAAGAAAATAAAAAAACCTCAACCGGGCGAATATAATTTATATTACGATGCCTATATCACCCTCTCGCCTGACGACGATGCCCCATTGAAGCATCTGAAAAGTAATTTTAAAGAACTCAAGCGATTGATTCTATCCTTGCCCAAAGACAAATTAACGTATCGCTACGCTTTAGGCAAATGGACGATTAAAGAAATATTGGTGCATTTGATGGATGCCGAACGTATCTTTACGTATCGTGCCCTGCGTTTTGCGAGGAAAGATAGTACAGAATTGCCCGGTTTTGACGAAAATTTTTATGCGCCCCATTCAGGTGCTAATGAACGTAAAATTAAGGACATTTTAGAAGAATATGCGTTGCTCAGAAAATCAACCATTGCTTTTTTTAAAGGTCTTAAGAAAGAAGCTTTCAGTGAAATCGGCTCTGCTAACGGCTCTAAAATGATCGTTTCTGCCATTCCTCACATTATTGTTGGGCACGAACAGCACCACCTCAATGTGATTTGTGAAAGATATTTGTAAAAACCCATCTATCATTTCTTAAACTAAACCGATAAATTCTTGTTTGATTGTCATTTTAAACTTAAATCAAATAAGACTTTTTTTATGACAGATAAAAATATACTCATAGTAGGGGCTTCATCGGGTATTGGCGCAGCAGTTGCCGCTATACTGAGGGGTCAAGGTGCTAACGTTTATTCTGCCTCAAGACATCAAGCAGATACTTCAGCTGTTGTGCTTCACATTCCATTTGATGCGCAACAACCTGATTATCAAGGATTTACGCAATTACCTGATGTGATGCACGGGGTCGTGTATTGTCCGGGCAGCATCAACTTGAAACCCTTTGGGCGATTAACTGCCGATGATTTCAATAATGATTTTCAAATCAATGTTTTAGGGGCAGTAGGCGTTTTACAAGCTGTTTTACCTAAATTGAAACGGGCAGAAGGAGCCAGCGTTGTATTATTCAGCACAGTAGCCGTGCAGACCGGCATGGGTTTTCACGCTTCCATAGCGGCTTCAAAAGGGGCAATTGAGGGCTTAACCCGCTCATTAGCGGCTGAATGGGCTGCCAATAAAATCCGCGTTAACGCCGTAGCACCGTCGCTCACGGATACGCCTTTGGCTGAAAAGTTGTTATCAACGGGCGAAAAAAGAGAAGCAAGTAACCGACGCCACCCGTTAGGGCGATTCGGAACGGCTACTGATGTTGCCAATGCAGCGGTTTTCCTTTTGAGCAATACTTCAAGTTGGGTCACGGGACAAATCATGGGCGTAGATGGTGGTTTGGGAACTTTGCGCAATGTTTAAAATATAAAGCATATATTTGGTGTGTATTTTGAAGTTAATCTGCAATCTTAGATTTGTTGAATGGGAAAAAATTTTGTATTGCTTTAAATCTTTTCTACTTCTTCTATTTCTCCCAAACGTTTGCACAATTTCACCCTGCTGACAGCCTCCACTTGGCTTTCAACAGGGCTGCTACGGATAAGGCAAAATTCATTATTGTTCACCATTTACCACCCTTTTATCGTGAAAAAAATTTTTATTCTCATTCCATATTGAGAGTGTTGAAAATCAAGGTACAACCGTCAGATTAGAATTTCCAAACAGATTATAAGGGAATCACAATTCATCATTTCTCTTTTATCATTCCTTAATTCACCAAACGCCCCACCATAATCCCCGTTTGCGATTTATTGCGCGCTAAATAATCGACTAAAGGCACATCCGTCACCAACACTTGCCGAAATTGTGATGAGGCATGCAGCATGTATAAACGACCATTTTGCCACAAAGCAATACCGGCGTGCGCCATATCCATACCTTCAAGGCGATTCGTGATGCCAATAATATCACCGTCCTTAATTTTCGATTCTATGTCCGCCACTTTGTCTTTCGGGATAAAATATTTTTCTCGATTCGTTATGTCATTTTCGACTTTTCGCATGCGGGTAAATGTTCGAGGGTCAGCCATATTGCCATACATGGTATCTTTTTTCAAGCTCATATAAAAAACGGTTTTATTGAAAACCTCTCCCCCTATCTCTTGGGTTATATTTTTCAAAATCCCCCTTTTTTCATTTTCAAACAACCAATCTGAAAAATAATGAAAACGTGCCGCATAATCAATTTCGGCATTGCGATACCTAACTTTGGCTAAAAAGCCCTTAAAAACATCAAACGAAGGCTGTTTAGAGCGGCGGGTTTGGGTCAAGGCAATCATATTTTCCACAAAAGTGACACAATCAAACAAACGCAAATTCACGACCAATACCTCAGCAGAAATCGGTTGCAATTTGACACTGCCATCTACTCGGCGTGTGGTATCGATTTTGGATTTTGGATAAGGATTGCCTCTGAATGATTTCCCAAATTCAACAACTCCATCAGCCATAGTAGTAGGAATAGGCATTTTCATTTTTGCCCAAAAAATATCCTGGTGTGTAGATATTTTATTTGCGACCGACCGCTGTCCGTCTGCGTGCTGCAAAGTAAAAAACAGTGCAATACTGAGGGGTAGTATCCCGAGACCATGAGGTAGTATTTTTGTGAAAGTAGAAATTTTATTCATAGAATGTTGATTATCAATATTTTTAAAGATAAATGAGGCATTTAAATGTACATCATTTTGTTTGGTTTGTTTTTGCAGTATCCAGTTTGAGTAATTGAATAAAAGGAGGCAAAATACTGACACCTGCCATTTCCCGAGCGGTTTTATCAAATGAACCTCCATTCAAAATCCACCAATGTATGAGTTGAATTTGATCTTGAGTCAGTTGTGGCTTGCCCTCGGGAGGCATGTGATAATCGTCGTCAATTGGCAAAATTAAGGAGCCATACATATAACTTTTGTCCGGGTCACCCGATACCATAGCAAGTCCATCGTCGCCGCCTTTGAGTATAAACTCAGGGCTATCCAGTCTCAACCCGCCTTTGCTTTTGTTAGCTCCATGGCAACTATAACACCGTTTTTCTAACACTGGCTGAATCAAATCTTTATACACATAAATAGGCTTTACATCAACTGCCGCAACCGGTATCCCATCCACACGCGTTTTATTTTGACTTTCAATGGGTTTTAAAGTAACAATTGGGAGCACCGTTTTCGGTAGGGCTTTTGACTCAGAGTCCTGTTTTTTTTCGAGAACGGTAGGAACTATCGGCTTTTGAGCTATATTATGAGAAAAAGTATCTAAAGGTGTTAGAATATTTTGAGCAATTTTCTTTTCCTTAAAAATACCTTCTGTCAGAAAACCTGAACCATGCGTTAATGAACCACCATTATATCCTGCGATAAAAAGCAAACCCAAAAGGGAAACACCCGTTAGCATATTTACCCATTTCGGTTTTTGTTGCACAAAATTTTCTGCTGCCCAAGCCAAAGATGTTACAATGGCTAAACCAATACCCGACCATTGATGATTGCGGAGAATGTCTTCATTGTATTCGCCATTTAAAGACAACAAATATCCCGTTATACAAGAAGCAATAGCACTCATGGCTGCACAAAAAAGAGCAAAGGGCAAAATCATATTTAACTTTTCCCTTTTTTGAAAACGGGTTGTTGCCATCATTATGAGGCTTAAAACCAAAATACCAATCGGCAAATGCACCAAAAGTGGATGAAAACGCGCTATCAATTCAATCATATTCATATTTCAACAGATTTTGCCAGCTACAAAATAAATAAACAAAAATGGAATATTCGACAAACCGGCGCAAAAAATGAAGTCTTTTTATTAATATTGGGCGAAAATATCCCCCCTCAGTATTACCTTTTATAATTAAAATTTCTATGAAAAATATCAAGTTTTTTACGTTGATTTACCTGTTCTGTTGTGGCGTTCATGCTTTAGGCGCACAAGTTTCACCGTTGACACTTCAAAAATACACCTATTCTTCAATAATAAAAACGGCAAAATTGACATCAGTATTTGTGCCTTCTGATAACCGATATACTATCGAGATATTGGGGAAAAATGCCCACTGGCTGTCATTAAAAAACAAAGATATTATTTTAAAAAGTCAATATACACAGCAAGCAGTAAAAGCAAAAAGAATAGAGTTTTCCATTCAGCTGAAAAAGGCAAAAAAAATAGTCGCGGAAAAGCCTTTTACAGTTATTTTAGACGAATTTGTTAAAAACAAAGTCATTGCTCACCGAGGAGCTTGGAAGAATGAAAATCTGCCTCAAAACTCCATCGCCTCGTTAAAACATGCCATTCAGTTGGGCTGCGAGGGGTCGGAATTTGATGCGCATCTGACCGCCGATAGCGTTTTGGTTATCAGCCATGACCCTATTTTTTTTGAAATACCCATCCAAAAAAGCAAATTACAGGCTTTACAGACCCCAAAACTGTCGAATGGCGAGTCTATTCCACTTTTAAAAGATTTCATCCAAGTTGCTCAGCAACAAAGGGCAACAAAACTGGTATTAGAAATTAAACCTTCCGTAATGGGTAAAGAGTGGGCGTTGGTCACTGCCCGCAAAGCTGTACAACTTGTGCATGATATGCAAGCACAGGCTTGGGTTGACTACATTTGCTTTGACTATGATATGGTGAAAGAAATATTGCGCGTGGATCCAACGGCTCAAGTACAATATCTCAATGGCGACAAAAGCCCTCATGAACTCAAAAAAGACGGAATTGTCGGCGCAGATTATCATTTCAGCGTGTTTCAAAATAAAGATTATTGGATTGGGGAAGCCAAAAAACTGGGTTTAGTCATCAACACTTGGACAGTCAATGACCCCAAAATGATGACCGAATTATTGGTTCACGGTGCGGATTATATCACCACCAATGAGCCCGAAATGCTGTTTCAGCAACTCGCCAAATTGCCCCAAAAGCAGGGTTGGCAATTGGTTTGGAGCGACGAATTTAACCAATCGGGCTTGCCGGATAGCACAAAATGGGATTATGACATCGGTGGAAAAGGCTGGGGCAATAATGAGTCTCAATATTATACCCGAGCGGACACGTCGAATGCGTATATCAAAAATGGCATTTTATCCATCACCGCCCGAAAAACCAAACGCGATAAAAACGACTATACTTCCGCTCGATTAGTGACAAAAGGAAAAGCCTCGTGGCTCTATG
>JANPGW010000037.1:0-3394 GCA_031424115.1 Saprospiraceae bacterium
AAAGTAGGGCGCAACACTGCCAAACGAAGCGTTATGAGTGGGCAACAATTATTGTGGCACAACAATATGATCCACATTTCAATTTGGGTTTTGGTTTTGATGATGAATTAGAAGTTTTAGGGGGGGAATATCTTTTCATGAGTATGAAACCCATTTTTACATTCCCCCCTCAACCTACTGATGGATTTATCACGTTTTATAAATTGGATTTGAATAGCACTAATAACTTAATTAGAGTTTTAGAGCCTGAAAAGGTCGATGTTTCGGATTTAGAATTTCCAGGAGAGGTGTATTGGATAGATCCGAATACTCAAAATGGTCTGGTTTCCATAAACAATGATAGAAAAAATAAGATAGATTTCAATGTCAAAGATTTAGACCCTAAACTTCGGGAGAATATCAGCGTAAAAAAAGCTGTTAAGTTCAATCTTGGCGCTCATCCCGAGTTTCCTTATATACTCATTGCTATAAATATTCGTCCATTATAAACCGGTGGGTATTAAGTGGTGATTCAATTATTTTTCTACAACTTCAACCCCGCCAAACTTCCCCAAAATCTCCTTTTCCGTCATCGCTTCCAGATAAACACCCTCCTCATACACATCATAAATCCCCTCGACCAAAGTGGCTTGAAGGGTGATTTTAGTGTCCTGATACACAAACAGGATAGAATTATTGATGACTACGGCATGAGCGACGTGCGCACTGGCATCGAGTTTTTTAAATAGTTCAAACATGATTTATTAGATTTAAGTGGTGAAGAAAAAAATAGGAATTGTTTTTGCAAAAAGCCTAACAACGGTTCAAACACCGTTATTAGATTTTTTAGAGACCTGCCCATGTTAGCGCATGTGGCAGGTTTTCTAAAAAACTATGCAATATCATCTTTCGCTTGTTTGCGGCTCTGAATCAACGCGGCAATGGATAAGCCACTGACTATCACCATCATACCGATACTCACCCACTGGGCATCTTTGATGAGCAATGATTCGGTTTTATTTTTCAGAATATCATAAAAAGTGGTGTAGTGGAAAAATCCGTAAATGCACTCAATCGCGATGGCGATGCGCATCCCGAACCGAGTGGCAATCTCCCGCTTTGCGAGCTTCACGTTTTTCATGGTGTTTTTGAAAAACAGAATCATCAGGACAACCGATATCACACCCACAAAACCGAATACCAGGGTAAAACCATAGACGGCTAAAATGTTGGAAACAATGTTGATAGTATCCAGCTCTTGCCGCCAGAGGCTTTTCATTTCAAAGGTAAACCCCTTAGAAATGTCTTTGATACGATTGAGTTCAGCCTGGACGATTTTAAGATCCTCCTCCTTTTGGGAGAGCTGAAAGCGAAGCGCGAAGAGTGCCTCGTCCGATTTGGTGCGCTCGTCGGCTCGGCGGATGCGCTCTTGTTTCTCCCACTCCCCTTTTGCTTTTTCTAAACGGATGGTGAATTGTTTCTCGATTTCGTCCGCTCGTCCGCTGGCTTGTTCATCCGCTAAAAGGCGTTTAAGGCGTCCGATTTCCGTCCGCTCATCCGCTAAAAGTTGCTTCAATCGGCTGATTTCGTCCGCTTGGCGTCCGCTCAGTCCGTCCGCGCGTTGGTTCTTTTGTTCAAGTTCTGTGATACGGTTTTGAAGCTCTTGGGCTGCAATCCGTTGATTATCAATCGTTTTTACAAGTCGTCCGATGTCATCCGATGGCGTCCGCTCGTTCGATGTCGTCCGTTGATTGTCCGCTTGTCGTCCGCTTTCATCCGAAGGCGTCCGTTTATCATCCGCTCGTCGTCCACTGCCGTCCGCTTGGCGTCCGCTGATTTCGTCCGCTGCGGGCGCATAGCGTCCGATGGCGTCCGCTGCCAGTGGATAGTTTTTGGCGAAATGGGTGGCAATGGTGATGAACGGCTCAAAAGGAATTTTTCCTTGTGGCAATTCACTGATGCGCATGCCGGTTTTTTCGAGGAACTTTCGGTTGAAAGTTTCTTGATTGGATATACCCAAAAGTTTTGCCGCTTCTTGGGGTGTGAGGGGTCGGTAAATATGTTTTTGATGATTCATATTTTGCACATTTAGACTGTTTGACTTGTTGGTTTATGTCAATCGCTTGCCGCGGTTATTAACGTTGGCTACGGGGCCCAGTTCGATATTACCGACAGCCCTTAAACCTCTTGAGCTGCTGAATGTTGGTTTTGACTGCGGTCGACGGGTCAAAAAGTATAACCCTATCCCGATAACCAACCAGCAAAACACCGTATCCGCTTCCAATATGGGTTGGGGGTTGAGGATGGAGGATTGGGGGTTGTCCCGAGTGCTCGGGATGGAGGGTTGGGTTGTGGTTTTTTTATTCTTTTTGTGTCGGGCAGCTTGTTTGAGGTCGGCGACTTGTTTCTCCAACTGCATGACCGTTTCGATGGTGCCTTCGTTGGGTTCGCTGCCTTCATCTTCGAGTACCCCGCGCCAAAATAATAGGGCAGCTTGGGGGTCATTGTTGGAGATTTGATAATTTTCCATATTTTTACATCGTTTTTGTTTCAAAAATACCCCCCGAAGTACTGCGAATACTGAGGGGGGCTGTTGAGAGCATTAAAAAAGCCTTGAACTATCTTCGGACAGTCAAGGCTTTGTTCTTTATGTGTGTGGTGATTTCTTTACTTATTTAACTTCTTCGTATTCTGCATTGAGCGTAATATCCACGTTCTCAATAGTGGGCAGGGTATCTGTGCGTTGCCATTCGAGCCATTCCAAAAAATTGACTTGGCGGATAGGGATAGTTCTACCGTACAATTCTATTTCGTATAAATCGGTTTCCATTTTCCACATTTCAAACTGGATGAAATGTGAATGTGTCGCATCTGCAAACTCGTAAATAGTGCGCCGGGGCTTACCATTTTTTTCTACTTCCATAATTTTCCATTGCTTTTGAAACGTTAGCTAATTTCCTCATTTCCTCTTCTGAAGGCAATATAGACGGATCCGCTCTGATGCTTTCTTTCAAATCGAATGTGAATTGATTCCAATTGACACTGGTTTGATTTGTGTTAGGTAACAAACCCGCTTCTTGTTTTAACTCTTTTAATGATTTTGACATGACAAATTTGACGTTTTTAAATGATATTTAAAAATAATTGTTTAACATTTAACACATAAATGTTTTGCTTAACTGTCCGAGAATATGTCAAAGAACTTTTTGAGCTTTCAGCTTTGAGCTTTCAGATATCAGTTAGCTGAGTGCTGATAGCCAATAGCTGACAGCTAATATTATAGGTTGCTGATGAATTCCTCAAAATTTTGGTTTGCGCTAATCATCTGTTGATAGCCTTGTATGACTCTTTGAGTACGGTGATATTTAGGTAACAGATTAGGCGTATCGAACCAGGCGAAGCGCGGAACTTCCCG
>JANPGW010000038.1:0-2982 GCA_031424115.1 Saprospiraceae bacterium
CTTTGAGCGGATAGTGAAACTGTCAAAAATAGGGTTAATTTTAAGATGATTATCTTTTTCATTATTGTTCCATTTTTAAGAATCCGTTTTTTCAAATAATTTATCCATTGTCACTTCGCTTTCAATTTCTTCAAGATAGTATTTGTTTTTTATTGCTGGATATGTGGTCAAAAGAGTTGTGAAAAGGGCTTTTTTAGTCCCCGTTGCTTGTCTAAAAATCGATCTTCTAAGCCTTAATTGAGTTGTATAATCATTTTTAAGACTAAAATTATCTTTCGTAAATTTTGCTTCACATAAATGTATAATTTGGTCAGCTCTATCAATAATCATATCAATTTGTGCGCCTGGCAGTGCATCATCGCCTTTAAATTTCCATGAGCTGTGTTTGGTAAAAACGCCTCTGATGCCTAATGCAGATTTGATTTGGTTGACGTGCATCATGCAAATATTTTCAAACGCATAGCCGCTCCAAGCGGTATAGGTGCTTTGATTTGACAGTTGTTCCCAAATTTTTCGCCCCGTTCCTTTATTGTTTTGAACAAATTTGAGATAAAACAAAGAATAAAGGTCTGTCAATTTGTAGATAGCATCCTTTTTTTTGTTGACAAAAGGTTGAAAAATAGAAATAAAATCACACTCTATCAACTCCTCTAAATGTTTGGCTATCGAACCTGCACTACTTTTAGTTGCGTTATATAAATCCGATTGCGTCATTCCTTGCGGTTGTGCAGCTAAGGCTTCTATAATAGCAATATGTTGTTCTGCATTTTTAAATAAAGCATAATATAATTGACCATATTCATCATACAATAAGCCCTGCGGCGAAAAGCAAATCTTATCAATTAACTGTTGGGTACTCATTCCCTTTTCTATTTCTTTCAAATAAAAAGGAATACCACCCATAACCATATAAAGTTCAAGAATTTGGTATTGAAGCAATTTAATCCCTCTACTCTGAAGAAATAACTCTGTTTCATACAAATTAAACGGCATTAACTTTATGCGTTGGGTAATACGGTTATACAAACCGCCCCGAGCATTTATGAGGTTTTTCCGAATCCAAGAAGAAGCCGAGCCACAAGCAATCAACAGAATATTGTCCATTTTTGAAATGTGTTGATTCCAAAAAAATTCAAGGGCTGAAATAAAATCCGATTTAGGCGTGTCAAGCCACGGCATTTCATCTATAAAAACGACATATTTTGATTTTCTTTTGGGCAAATTAGATAGATATTTTTCTAAATAACTAAAGGCTTTATGCCAAGAATCGGGCATTTGGGTTTCCCGTTTGCCTCCAGTTTGTTTGAGATATTCTCCGAAAAAATTTTCAATTTGCTGTTTTTTTGACTCGTCTTTTGCGCCTGAAAGTTCAAAAACAAGATGCTTTTTTAAATGCTGACGCACCAAAAATGTCTTACCTACTCTTCGTCTTCCATAAATAGCTAAAAACTCGGCTTCATTAGATAACAACATTTTATCTAATTTTTCTTTTTCTTTTTCCCTACCAATAATTTGTATTGCCATAAGTTTAATATTTTATAGTTCAAAAAATCTATGTAAATTTAATAGATTTTTTGAACTATAAATTTTATAGTTCAAAAAATCTGTTAAATTCGTATAAATTTTTTGAACTTAAATACTCGCTTGCAAAGCAAACCACATCTCCTTATCCTTCTCCGCTGTCCAAATTTTCGGGTGTTTGATACCTTGCGCTTCTTCATAGGCACGGGTGACATTGAACGGCATACAGTGTTCAAAAATCACATAATCGCCAAAAATGGGTTTCATTAAACCATGAATTTCTTTATAAGCTTCAGTCAAATTCAAGCCTTTTGCCACTGCTGCTTTTGCAGTTTCAAGAAGCATGGTCACGTATTTTGTCGTGCTACTGATAGATTCATTGACTTCTTTGGCATTAAAAAGCGCATTACCTCGTCCGGGAACGGCTGTTTCCGCTTTTAAGGCTTTGATTTTACGCAAAGTAGCAGGCCACTCTTCCAACTGTGCATCGCCGCAATAAGGAGTTGCGCCATATTCCAAAAGGTCACCACTGAACAAGGCTTTGCAATCGGGAACCCATGCGATAATATCGCCACGTGTATGCCCTGCACCAAGATGTTTCAGTTCAACTTTGCGTTTTCCCAAATGAATAGTCATATCTTTTGAAAATGTTTGAGTGGGATATGTCAAATGCGGAATGGACTCTACCGACCTAAAAAGGCGTGGAAATCTATCCGTTTCACTCTTAAAATCCTGTTCGCCCCGCTCGTTTATCATTTCGAGCGTTTTATCAGAAGCGATAATTTCAGCCCCATGAAAAGTAGATGCACCTAAAACCCGTACGGCATGATAATGACTTAAAATCAAATACTTAATCGGCTTGTCCGTTACCGTTCTGATTTTATCAATCAAAGCCTGCGCCATGACGGGCGTTGCTTGGGCTTCCATGACTAAAACACTGTCGTCACCGATCACAACGGCACTGTTGGGGTCGCCTTGCGTGGTATAAGCGTACACATTCTGAGCAATTTCCGTGAATGTGATTTGTTTTTCTTGCATATCGCCAATACTGGCAAATTTTTTCTCCATTTCAATTATTGTTTTTCAAACGCTGTCTCTTTCAAAAAAGGGTTAATTATCAAAGCCACTACTATCAAAACCATGGGATATAAAAGCCCAACATAAGGCGTAAGAGCTGCCCCAACTACCAAATTGGCTTTTAAAAATTCTGTTAGAATCGGCGTAATGCCACCCACCACACCGTTGCCAATATTATGCGTAAAACCCATACTCGTGTAGCGTGTTCTACCCTCAAAAAACTCCATCACATACACGCCCATTGGTCCATAAACCAAGGCACTCGCCAGCATATTGATAAAACAAAGACCAATGAACAGTAAAATGACTGGAATACTGAGGGGGTGCACTGTGGTCCCCCAGTACTCGGGGTAGGGATTACCATACGTTTTAAAACAATAAAAA
>JANPGW010000039.1:0-28479 GCA_031424115.1 Saprospiraceae bacterium
GGTTTGATATACTCACTGTCACTTTATCCCCAACACTCAAAATATAAGAATCAGGAGCTTTAAAGGATTTATCCAAAAAATAGCCTAAATTTTTATCTCTAAAAAGATTTTGACCATATACATAAGCTGGAATATTAGAAACAGAATCTTTTAAGTTAGATAATAAGGCTTTTGAAATTGCTTCTTCTGTAGAAGACCCACGAGCAATATCTTCTTTAATTTCAACAGCCTGACCTTTACTCAATTGTTTCGCCTCATTGGCTATCTTTTCATCATCTGTTGATTTTTTAGTTGGAGAGGCGCTACTTTCACCCGCTGCAGCAGCCTGGTTTTGTTGTTGTTTTTGTGCTTTTTCCTGTTCCAACTCGTTGATAGCATCTTCAATTTGCTTACGCATTCTCGGCAAATCTTCAGGTCTCAATTGGTCTATATTTATACCCTTTGAAGAAAGTTTAGCGCGAACTTCTGCTTCTGTTAAGCCCCTTCTCGCAAGTTCTGAATTTATAAAAACGCGATCAATTCCACCTGTTTGAGCAATAATTTGCTTGATTGAAACAAAAAATAGAATTGTGAAAAATAGGATTATTTTTCTCATGATTTAAAAAATGGTATTTTTATGTTTTCTAAAAATCAATTTAATAAAAGAGTGTTTCGGTTATTCTATACTGAGGGGGTGGAATGAATGATTTTGACGACAGTAATCATTATCTTTCCACGTACTGATGTTCATAATATTGCTGATATTCCCCTGAGGTTACGTGATTTACCCAATCTTTGTTATCCAGATACCAATCAATTGTCATGCGAAAACCTTCTTCAAACTTGACAGAAGGTGTCCATTCCAATTCATTTTTCAACTTGGATGCATCAATTGCATAACGGCGGTCGTGACCCGGGCGATCTTTTACAAAGGTTATTAATTGACGGGCTGTTCCTTGTGGACGATTCAACTTTTCATCCATAATATCACACAATTTATGTACAAGGTCAATATTCTTCCACTCATTGTTGCCACCGATATTATAGGTTTCCCCTATTTTACCTCTATGGAAAATTATGTCAATCGCCGAAGCATGGTCTTTTACCCAAAGCCAATCCCGTGTATATTTGCCATCTCCATAAATTGGAAGCGATTTACCATTCACAATATTATTGATAATAAGCGGGATAAGTTTTTCCGGAAAATGATTGGGCCCATAATTATTTGAACAATTGGACACGACAATCGGCAAATCGTATGTATGATGATAAGCTCTCACCAAGTGATCACTGCTTGCCTTGGATGCTGAATATGGCGAACGCGGGTCGTAAGCTGTTTCTTCAGTAAAAAAACCTTCATCACCCAAACTTCCATACACTTCATCGGTTGAGACATGATAAAAACACCCACCTACTCTATTTCGCCATAAGTCTTTAGCAGCATTTAATAAATTGACCGTGCCTATAATATTGGTGTTGATAAAAGACATTGGGTCACTAATCGAGCGGTCAACATGGCTTTCCGCTGCTAAATGAATAACACCATCAAACCTTTTTTCGGAGAAAAGTGCATTGATAAAATCAGAATCTGTAATATCTCCTTTGACAAAAGAGTAGTTAGAAGAATCTTCAATATCCCGAAGATTTTCAAGGTTGCCTGCATAAGTCAAGGCATCAAGATTGACGATATGATAATCGGGATAGGTATTCACAAACCGACGTACGACATGTGATCCGATAAAACCGGCTCCTCCTGTAATAAGTATAGTTCTTTTAAATGTCATTTTTATATTTCCTTAAAAAGCGAAAAATTATATTAATTTGGCTTAACAACTTTTTTGAAATACTCATAGGTCAAAGCAAGACCTTTTTCTCTATCAAATTGAGGTTCCCAACCCAAAATTTCGCGCGCCTTTGTGATATCCGGTTTTCTTTGTTTAGGATCATCTATCGGTAAAGGTCTGTAATCAATATACGCTTTAGGATTTTGCACCAAATCCATTATTTCTTTAGCGAATTGCATCATGGTGATTTCGCTTGGATTACCAATATTGACGGGATTCGCATAATCGCTCAATAGTAAGCGATAAATGCCCTCTACCAAATCATCCACATAGCAAAATGATCGTGTCTGCATGCCATCACCGAAAACCGTTAAACCTTCTCCACGGATAGCTTGTGAGAAAAATGCCGGTAATACACGTCCGTCATTCACCCGCATACGGGGACCATAAGTATTAAATATACGAACCATCCGAGTCTCTAATCCATGATAACGGTGGTATGCCATTGTGATAGCTTCCTGAAAGCGTTTAGCTTCGTCATAAACACCACGTGGGCCTATAGGATTCACATTGCCCCAATATTCCTCAGTCTGAGGATGTACGAGAGGATCGCCATAAACCTCCGAAGTAGAAGCAATCATAAAGCGCGAGCCTTTTACCCTTGCTAAGCCCAATAAATTATGTGTCCCTAATGACCCCACTTTCAGCGTCTGAATCGGCATTTGGAGGTAATCAATGGGACTTGCCGGAGATGCGAAATGCATAATATAGTGCAAATCGCCGGGTACATAAACAAATTTTGACACATCATGGTGATAAAATTCGAAACGCTGCAAAGGCATCAAATGCTCTATATTGGCTAAATCGCCGGTGATGAGATTATCCATGCCTATTACATGATAACCCTCAGCTATGAAACGGTCGCAAAGATGCGAACCTAAAAATCCGGCTGCCCCGGTCACAAGAACTCTTTTCATAAATATTGGCTTTTAAATTTTGTTTTGCTCAAAGTATGTTTAATTGCTTTTTTTCAAGGCGCAAATATACAATTAACTCAAGCATTTTATGTTCAGTTTTATAATAATATCAGTTTTTTATGTAAAAAACGAGCCAATATTCACGGTTTTTAAATCATCAAAGAACTTTGAAATGCAAAGTTAGATAAAAATTTATCCTATCAAAATATTTTAACAATTACCTCAGATAAATATTTCGATTTTAGATATTTTGAAAACTATCTTTGCAAAAAAAATTATGGCGAGTGCATTGAAAAATCTATCATCTTATGATGAAAATAATATCCCTTCTGCTTCTGATATGTCTTTTGGTATTGTTGTAGCGGATTGGAATGCGCATATTACACACGCATTATATGAAGGGTGCTATGAAACTTTGATTAAACATGGGGCAAAAGAAGAGAATATCTTCATTTTGCAGGTACCTGGCACGTTTGAACTACCCGCTGCAGCCCGAATGTTGGCGAGTAAATACCCCTCAGTAGATGCCGTCATTTGCTTAGGTTGTGTGATAAAAGGAGAAACGCAACACAATGAGTATATCAATATGTCAGTAGCGAATGCGCTTCAAAATTTATCCATCGCAACCAGTAAATCTTTCATTTTTGGTGTTTTGACACCCAATACTGAAGAACAAGCATTGGACAGAGCAGGTGGAAAATATGGTAATAAAGGTATTGAAGGCGCAGTCACTGCAATCAGGATGGCAGATATTCGTCAAGATTTAAATAAAGGCAAAAAGGGAAAGATTGGATTCTAAAAATCAGTTACAATTGTCTTTCAATTATGCAGCGGCTACCATCAATTCTTTATTGGTTTGGTTGAAAGGTCTAATGGGTTCGTTAGTCATAACTATATCCGGCAGCGTAAAAAAGAAAGTCGTCCCTTTTCCAAATTCAGATTGGAAGTATATATTACCGTTGTAATATTCAACAACTCGCTTACAGAATGCCAATCCGATGCCGGTGCCTTCATATTTATTGATGGTATGTAAACGGCGGAACATTCTGAAAACTTCCTCTTGGAATTGAGAATCAATACCAATACCATTATCCCGGACCCAAAAAGTAGTTTGACCATTGATGATATCACAACCCACTGCTATACTTGGCACATCCGAATCATTATATTTCAACCCATTTAATATCAAATTTTGCCAAATAAGGGTTAATAGCGATGTATGACCTTTTACATGAGGCAAGTGATTGATTTCAACTGAAGCATTTTTTTCTCCTAAGTAGTGGGTATTATTATTGATAACATCTAAAACTAAATCATTCAAATCCAACAATTTTGCTTCACCAATATTTTTATCCATTCTCGAATAATTCAATAAATCTTCAATCAATTGGGTAGATTGCCGTACGCCCGATTGAATAAATTGAGCATATTCAAAGTCTTTTTCATCGAATTTATTTTGGTTTCTTTTAAGCAAGATTTGAGTAAAAGAGTTGATATTCCGCAATGGGGCACGTAAATCATGAGAAACAATAGAAGCAAACTCGGTTAATTCCCGATTGCTACGCATCAGTTTTTCTTCTTTTTCTTTTTCTCTGTTTAAAGCTAATTGTAACTCAGATGTGCGCTCGCTAACGCGTTGTTCAAGCAGCTGATTTTGTTTATTAATGATATTTTGTTTTTCATTTAAGGACTTTATCGCAAACAATTGGGCTTCTTCCTTTTCAGATAGTAACATTCTGAAGCGATGAGAGATAGCTAACATCAAAAAAACCACTTCAAACATAATACCAATACACAATATGTATTCAGCTTCTAACTGATAATCATGTAGATACAACCGGCTCAAAAAAACAAGCAACATACTCAATGACCTTAACCCAAAACCCAACATATAGTAAGTAGCTGAAATATTTCCTTTTCTCCTTGATAGAATAGCTACGTATAAAAAAAAGGCATTGATTGGTAGAACAGTCATATGTGAAAAAGCTAAACTGAACCGCATATTAAAAAAGGAAAACACAAGAATAAATATTTTGACCGATAATATCCCCAAGAAAATTTTATAATAGACAGGCACAAGTGTTTTGACTTTCAACAAATAAATGGAAAAGATACACACCAATATCCCCGGAATAAAATTAAAAATATCCAACAATTGACTATACTGAGGGGGGGTGTTTGAAAACCAAGCCTGCAAATTTCCATTAATGTTTAATTGAAGGAAAACAACGCTCACCATATATAGAACATACCAAAAATAGATGCTTGATTTCTGCGTAAAAAAAATAGATATATTGAATAGAATAACTAAAGTGATAAAACCATAGAAAAAGCCTCTGAAAGTATTAGTCTGATAATGGCTCGTCAAAATGGCACTTTCAGTACCAATTTGAATTCGATAATTGATTGATAACCGACCATAAATACATATATAATAATTTGTGTTTGTGTTTTTTCTATCTAATAGAATAAAACTTCCACTACTCTGTTTTATGGCTTTTTTATCAACATTTAAACGCTGCTCTGTTTTTGACGTGGTAAAGCTCTCCTGTTCATCTCTACCAAACACGAAGATTGAGTCTGCTCTAATAGAGCTAAAATCAATCATAAGATTTTGGAAAGTTTGATTATTAACCGTTAGTTTTATCCAGGTTTTTCCGGGTAAAAGATTGTTAACAATGTTTTTCTCAAGGCTTTTAAAATGGGTATCATATTGGCCACTTATTAAGCTGTCAATACCAAAAGCTTTATCTTCTTGTTGGAGATATAATATATTTTTCTTTACATCTACAACTTCCTCTTTCGATATGTTAATTATGGTTTGGGCATTTAAGGAAAATACCGAAATAAATGACATTAGCCCCAAAAAAATCAATTTCCCCATGCTATATTTATTATGATGCATCACTGATACATACAATTTTATTTTTGTTTTTTATTATATAAAAATATTTATCAAATACTGTGACAAAGTGTAGGGATTTGAATAATAATTACTTGATTTCGGTGTTTATAGAAGTAATTACCTGTAAAATGTTAATTGATACATAATTCGCTGTCAGTATATAATAAGTGCGTCGATATATTTTAAGGTTAGTGAAAGTTTTAAAATCAATAACAACTCCTCAATTCACTGTTTCCAGAATTATTTTCTGAAATCTTCTCAAATTTGGAATAAATTTGTCTATTAAATAATCATAATCAAACACATGAAAATCTCGAATATCGTTTTACTCCTCTTTCTGTGCATCACAATAAGTTGCACCGCACAGAAAAAAATGATTGAAATTGTCAATTGCTCAAAAGGAAATACGGGTTTTAAGGGCATTGTACCGAAGGAAGATATGTATAAGCCCAATCAAGGTAAGGATTTTTATGCCATTTCATTTAAAGCAATTAAAAAATGTAGTGTCGAAATTGTTAGTTTAACTATAAAGGAAAATGGAGGACAGATTATTTTGAAGCCGTTTTTTGATAACTCAACGACAAAAATAGCGCTGGCATCCGGTGAAATCTGCTATATTCGGGTGGAAAAAGAAGAAAATGAAACCATAAAAAAACTAAATATTAAGGCAGAAGGCAGCTTGATTTTAAAAATTAACGGCAAAAAAGCCGTATTTGTGATTGAAAAATTTAATTTAATTTTACCACAATAATCTTTTTTTTGAAAACTATCTTAATTCCAAATGCTTCAGAGTTTACCAAAATCAGTACTTATTTCATTAACATTGTCAATATCAACGACTTTATTTTCTCAATCGCCTCAGAAAGTTTATATTCAGACTTATATGGGTTTGTGGGGTAATACAGGATTCAAAGGCGGTTTTTTATTGGATAATAGCAAGACGCAAGTCGGCGGCAATGACTTTTACATCTTCCAATTCAAAGCTCTTAAAAATTGTACAGTAGCCGTTGACCTAATGGAGGTCAGAAAAGCCGATAAAATTTATCGTCTTAAACCCAGTTTCTTAGATTCTCAAACAGAAATGAAAATAAATATGGGCGAAACTATCAGCGTGAGAGGCGAAATAGACAAATTTGCCATCCAGGTTGAAAATGATACACTTGAAACGCAAGTCCCTTATCAAGGCAAATTAGTACTCAAAGTCAATGGCAGCCCTACCATTTTGACTGTAAAAAGCTTTGAAAAGCTTTTTACTAACTAAATTCAATTTTCTCCAAAAATCGCAAAGCTTAAGCCTCATCTAATATATTTTCATACACCTTACACCAGCCTTCATAGCCTTCAGTTTCAGATAAGGTAGAATTATGCCAAAGTGTTGTAAACGTCCCGCCCACAGCCTTAGTCGTTTCTATCAACGGCTTCACATACGCAATAACTTCATCGGGCGAAAGTTTGAGATACTCTTTCAGGGTTGCTTCCATGACTTGAAAAGGAAATATTCTGAGGTTGGTCACTTCTTCGTTCTCAAGGTCATACCAATAAAAAGGCGTTGCAATACCGGCTCGAAAACCGATATTATCGGCGTATCCCATTGTATAATCAGCTCGAATACCGGCACGAATCAGGCTGCGATAAGTACTTGGGAAAGCCAATTTCAGGAAATGTTGACGGCTTAAGCATACCCCCTCAGTATCAACTCTTAAAATTTTACGTAATCGCTCAATTTCCATTTTCAATAAATTGAAGCCTACATTTGAAGCATAAGAAGGATGAATACCTATTTTATATTTTTTAGACATCCGACGTATAAGCCTCTGCAAACTTCTATTTTCCCAACTGATATTTTTATCAAATTTGCCATAATCTCCTAAAAGCCAAAAGAAAACAGGTTGCTCAATGATTTTATGTTCATATTTTTTGTGTAGTTTATCAATATAATCAAAAGTATATTGTGGATCATTATTTATGTGGAAAATTACTGACAAGCGCTCAAAAGCATTTTTGAAACGCTGATTTAGTAAATCGGTAAAAAAACCACCAATATTTCTTAAAAAACCTTTGTTCTTAAAAGCCCAAGCTTGGTCAATATCGTATGTTAATTGTAGTTTATACTGAGGGGGGGGTATTTTTAAATCCGGAAAATATTTCATCAACTCGTCTTGTATTTGTATAATCCATTGATTCACAACCGGTTGTTGCAAAAAACCCAGTTTTTGTGAAAAACTTACATGAGCAGGAAATCGCCCATGGGTATCATAATGAGAGGGGACAGTATCCGAAGATTCAGTGTCAATAAGATATTCCTCGTATCTTGAAACCAAGACAAATATCTTGGAAAAGATATCAAAATGATGAAACTCTTTTTCAAAATCACGTTTAACAATTGACTTTTCAAAAATTAAGGCGTGTTTTTTGATGAAGTATTCATCATCAGAAAGTCTTATATCACCGTAGTGAATTTTGGGTAAATTTGACTCTTGATAAATATCTCTATTTTGAGTAAAAATGACATCCAGCTTTAAAATTTCACTGAATACAAGATGAATAATGTATTGTAAACGGTTAGAGTTCTGAGATGCGTAAAAAATTATTTTATCCGACATACCTCTTAGGAATTGACTTTTAAAAAATTAGATATAAAAACAGCGAAAAAAAAAGTTATAAAATACCTAAAATAAAAATGTAATACTTTAATTTTTCCTAAATTTAGGTTTATTTTGCTTTTAAATAAAAATACAAACCATAAAATTTGATTTTATTTTAATCAGATTTATAAATTACTGTCAATCAAAGATTTATAAATAAAATTAGCAATTAACTGATAACCATGGCACAGAAAGAAAAAGAAAACAACAATGCCGCTCCCGCTAATAACGGCATGGGAATTTTTGGCGATATGACAATGCTTCGGGACATCATTATGGGTCCCAAAGTTATTGAATATGAAGAGCGTTTTGCCAGCACGACTCAATTGATTAACGACAATGAAGCATCAACGGTTCAACGGTTACAAAACCTTGAAAGCGAAATGAATGCCCGTTTCGATCGCCTTGAGAAACTCTTAGCGCAACATGTCGAGAATATTAATACTCAAATGAACAATATGAGTAGAAACGACAAGGCAGACTTAGCAGATATGTTGATAGAAGTGAGTAAAAAACTAAAGGGCAATTAATTCATTCAAAATAATATCAGGCATCTTAATCGCCGCGACAAATGAACGAAGTAGTTAAGCAAAAGTCAGATAGCGAGCTACAAATGTTGAGTCAACTTCGCGAGATTTTGCTCAAAGAGGATAGAAATACCTTGTCAGAAATCCAAGAGGTTCTGAACAATAAGTCATTACTATCCGGTAGGGTCAACCCTATTATTGAAGAACATTTAGAATTTTTGAGGCATAACTTTCCGAAGGAATACGCCAAAATAGTTGACCGCTTGATTGAGCAAAAAATTAAAGATTCTCAACAACAAATTCTGGACGTCGTTTATCCTGTTATGGGCAAAATGATTAACAAGTATATCAGTTTGCAATTTCAGCAAATGAAAGAAAACATTCAGAATCAGATTAACTTTGCTTTTTCACGTCAAGGATTGATTAAAAGATTAAAAAATCGTATATTAGGTTTAAATGACGCGGATGTTATTTTAGCCGCATTGGATAAGCCTATCTTGGAGGAAATATTTATCATCGAACGCGATTCAGGTTTGATGCTGGGCAGTGCCGCTTTATATCCTTCAGTGAATCGGGATGTGGTAGCTGGTATGTTGACTGCCATCAAATCTTTCGTAGAAGATGCCTTTGAGCGAGAACAGGAAGATTTAGAAATGATTCAATATGGCACTTATCGCATATTGCTTCAAAATTTTCCGTTTTATTATTTTGCGCTGGCATTGAGTGGTTCAGTTTCCAGTGCTGAGGCAGAGGGTATAAGAGGTCAAATTATTGAATTTTTGGAAGAAACAGATGCGCTTCGAACCGATGAAATAACGGACGAAACCCAAATTAGAATTTCACAATTGCTTGAAGAGCGATTTATTTTATCGCAAAAAGCGAATATGCAATCCATGCGCTTGCGTCAGAATACAAATTAATGTAATTTTATGGTTAGTAAAAAAATCATCCTCACAGGAAGTTTTGGCGTTGGAAAAACGTCATTGTTCAATCGGTTTATTTATCAACAATTCAGTGATAAATATCTCACTACAATTGGTGTTAAAGTCAACAATAAAACCATTAAAATAGAGGATGAAACTATTTCTATGATGGTTTGGGACATTGCCGGCGAAGTTTCTCAGGATAAAGTACCTGTATCTTACTTTTTAGGAGCGAGTGGTATTATTTATGTGATGGACTTAAGCCGACCTCTGACCTTTGTGAATCTTGAATCTGATATTCAGTTCTTACGCGAATTACTCCCTAATGGCACAATTTTGATAGTTGCCAATAAAAAAGATCTCGTATCAGAAGAACAATTACAAACAATTCTTCGTGAACTGCCTCGTCCATTTGATTATTCGACAAGTGCAAAAACGGGTGAAAATGTAGAAGAATTATTTTTAGATATGGGGCAACGCTTGTTGCATAAGATTCCGAATGAATAATATACAATACTTAACGCAAACCAAAAACATATCCGCTCATCAACAAATCCTTATGGATTGGCAGGGTTATGTTTTAGAAAGTACGGATACTATATTCTCCACCCATCTTTTGAAGCACCGACCTTCAAAGGAGTGGTCTCACTTTTTGGAAAGCATGTTTCCTGCTATTCAGTTACTTGAACTCAACAGCCCTGAAATTTTCCTGCCTCGGGTTTCCTCAATTACCAACTTTATTGAAGGCATATTTGACTGTACCATCATGCGGGTTGAGTGGGGTGACAACAATCAAGTCATCGTTTGGAACATCATGGACTACACTCAGGATTTACCGGCTATGCAAAAAGCACAACAAAAACTGAATGAAATGCAACTGCGGCTAAAATATTAATTATACTATAGCTCTTCTGATTTTGACCAACCTTTCTAATAGCGGCTCCAGTTTTTCTAACGGCAACATGTTCGCTCCGTCGCTTTTTGCCATGGAGGGGTTGGGATGTGTTTCTATAAAAAGGCCATTAACGCCCACCGCTATCGCAGCCCGCGCAATTGTTTCTATCAATGCCGGTTTACCTCCCGTGACACCTGTTTTAGAATTAGGCTGTTGAAGTGAGTGTGTACAATCCATCACTACTGTCGCCCCGAGTTGTTGCATTTCCGGAATATTGCGATAATCCACCACTAAATCCTGATAACCGAATGTATTGCCCCTTTCGGTAAGTATTATTTTATCGTTGCCACTGTCCAATATTTTTTGCAAAGCATGACCCATCGTTTCACTTGAAGCAAATTGCCCTTTTTTAATATTAACGACTTTGCCCGTTTCTGCTGCCGCAACCAATAGGCTGGTTTGACGGCATAAAAATGCCGGTATTTGAAGTATATCAACATACTCTGCCGCCATTGCGGCTTCTTCATCCGCGTGAATATCCGTTGTCGTAGGTAAATCCATTGCCAGACCCAATTTACGCAAAATATTGAGTGCTTTTTCATCGCCAATGCCGGAGAATGAATCAATTCGTGAACGGTTCGCTTTGCGGTATGACCCTTTGAAGACATAAGGAATACCGAGATTATCACAAATTTTACTCACTTTTTCGGCGATTTCAAACGCTAAATCTTCATTTTCAATGGCGCAAGGACCTGCGATAAGGAAAAAATTGTTTTTGTCCAGATGTTTAATGTTGGGTATTTGATTCAAATTCATCTCGTATATTCTTTTTTTACAAATAAAAATTTAAAGCGCAGTAGGGTTATCCTCTCTCTCCCCCTAAGTTTTCGGGATAGGCTCTCAGTATATAACTTCTTAAAAAAACTTTTTTCCCTTTTTCAGTCAACACAAAATCTTCGAACAGTAATTGAACACCTTGTAGTTTTTCCAATTGAGGTCGTTTATGCGGTGTAATAATGACAATATTTTGAGAAAGAGCGAACAATTGATAAACCAGAGAAAATAATTGTTTTTCGGGACAAAGATGCATCCCAAATGAACTTATGATGGATGTAAAAATATTCCCGGCTAATTTTTTTTCAAACTTCCCTTTTATCACATCTTCAAAATTAAAAGGCAAGCATTTAAATCCTGTGTTTTTTTCGTACAGTTTGAAAGTAAAAGGGTCGCAGCCTAAAAACTGCGGTTCATTTTCTTTACCTCTAATAGACTTCCCTTCTTCGATTAATAAATTTTCATCTGATAATATCAAGGTTACTTCGCCCCCTCCCGCACAAAAATCTAATACCCGATTATAATTAATCCTGTGCTTATTTTGCCATAAAAGAGCTTTTATATACGGAAAATGCGGGTTTTCGTACACATTCGCGTTGGCTTTGTAATATGCCTCAACGCCTTTTTCTGCATATTCGTCTCGGATGGCTTTTTTCATAAAAAATAACGCCGGACATTGCCCGGCGTGAGTATATTTTCAAATAACATCCATTCAAAACCAATTATTTTTTCCTAATTAGAGTGTTGTTATATCTTTTTTGCAAGGAATCGAGCAATGGGTCTTGAGATGGTACTTTATAAGGTTTGTATTTTCTAAAAGGATTGAGGTTGATATACCGTTTAGGATTTAATCTCACATCCTGCATCAACGCTTGTGTTTGGAGTAATGTCATATTCAAGCTGTGATAGACACTATCATTTGTCGCTAACTGCCCTAAAGTACCTTCGCCGGCATTGACATTTTTTATTGTCATCGTCAACTGATTTAACCCTGATTCAGTCTCACTCAATGTTTTTTTCAGGCTCTCAATACTTTCGGTCATACCATCAGCTGCTTTATTGATTTTGGTAAAATCAACTGTGTTAGCCTTACCGGTAATATCATTGACGTTAGAAAGCAGACTCGATATTTTTTCGTTATTGTCTTTCAAATTGGACGTAATGGCTGCCACATTCAGCATGGACGTATTAAGGCTTTTTGAAGAAAGAGCCATTAACTGGCTCAACGCTGCAGTGGTCTGCTTGAGATTTATTAACGTAATTTGAATATCTCTAAGGCTTTTACCTACTTCGTTATCCGGATTTTTGAGGGTTTGGGATAACGAATCAATGAGTGTATTAACCCCTTTTGAGGCTTTATCTATATAGCGATCCATGTCCTCAGGCTTTCCCAACATAGATTCTAAGCTACTCATCGTGACGCCTTCGAGGTAACTTCCGTTTTCCGCGCAATCGCCATTCGAGCAAGGCTTTTCGAATTCAAGGTTGAGAGCTCTACCCCCTAATAAACCATTGTTGAACAAAACGATTTTGGCATTTTTAGGAATACCGGGATTTCTTTTAAAATTCATAGCCAATGTCACCTTCGATACGTCATCGGGTTTGAAGAAGAAATCAGTTACTGTACCTATTTCGATACCGTGAAAGTAGATAGGAGCAGACCTATTGATTTGTTGAGCATCCCGAAAATCCGCATAGAGCGTAACGGAGCGGTCGAAAAGACTTTGCCCTTTTAAAAATTTATACCCCCAGATACCTGCGGCAATGGTTAAGGTTGCGAATAGACCTATTTTAGTCTCGTTGGATATTTTCATTATTTAAAGTGAAGGACTATTTTTATCATAATTAAAAATGAATGATATTCTTTACATGTTGTCCTTCTTGCAACTGTGATTTTTTTGATGGCAAAATTATAAATAATTTTGAGTTTAAGGTTTGGAAATTGTAAAAAACAGTAAAACGGATAAAATAAATACCATATCACTTAACTTCATCGAGGCTCACTCTTTTCCCATTTTTATAAGCAACTATAAAGGCGTCGGAATAGCCCGAAGCCCTCACTTTTTTTAATGTTGTAACAGCTTCGTTATAATCATCAATGCCTGTTTTGAAATACTTGAAAGTCGTTCCTTCTTTTACAACTTCCAAATTTTCAACATTTTTCCAACGAGTTGTTTTAGTCGCATCCGAAGAGGACGTAGCTAATTGAATTTTGAAAACGACCCCCCCCTCAGTATTCGGTGCGCCGACCAGTGGCACAGGCACTTTTTGAACAATTTCATTTTTCGTTTCAACAGCTCTTTTATATTTTGAAAAAGCTAAAAGTATGGCTTCAGACATAGTTTCTTGCCCTCCTTCACTGCTTATAAACGCACCTTCAGTAGGATTGTTCAAAAATCCGGTTTCAATCAAAACGCTGGGCATGGCTGTTTGAATCAAAACCACAAAACCGGCTTGTTTGACACCTAAACTGCGGCGACCTGCATTGTTTTTAAAACTTTCCTCTACATTTTTAGCAAATAGAATACTTTTATCCAAATAAGCGTTTTGATACAGACTTGATATAATGTATGCTTCGTTTGAATTGGGGTCAAAACCGTTGTATTGTTCCTCATAATCAGCTTCAAGCAAGATAGAGGAGTTTTCACGCTTTGCTACATTCAGATTAGCTTCCATTTTGTGCATACCCAACACATAGGTTTCCGTTCCTAACGGACGACCTTCATCTGATGAATTGCAATGGATAGAAACGAAAAGGTCGGCTTTAGCTCTGTTGGCAATACTTGCTCGTTCATGGAGTTCGATAAACTCATCTTTATCCCGAGTGTATATGATTTGAATATTGGGGTAGTTATCCTTAATTTTTCGACCCAATTTAAGTGCGATAGCAAGGGTATTTTTTTTCTCCATACCTTCGTCAGATTCGCAACCGGAATCGTGTCCGCCATGACCGGCGTCAATAACAACTTTTTTTATTCTGTATTCTTTGCTCTCGTTTTCGTCGGAGATTGTAACTTTGCCGTTATCCGTTAAATTTTCGTTAAAAACGGCATTATGGGTTTTAATAAGCGGCAAAAGAAATAGAACAGGCGTTAGGATTAATGTTAAAAATCTCATCAGTACGTTTCGTTTTAGATTTATGTATGTTCCATAATGTTTTAATATCCTTCGGATGCCAGCTCCGATTTTTCGGGTCTGGTTTGTATTGTTTTGACTAATATCGCTTAAATGCAAATTCAAGTCGTTTTTTATAATTTTTTTAAAAAAATTCATGGAATTTTGGAATTACTAACAATTTGCAAAAATAACATAAAATCATCCTTGAAAGCAAAGATTCTATTCTTTTTTCTTGTTTTTACTGCGTGGGCTACTTGTTTAAACGCACAGGTACCGGATTCTATTTTAAAAAAACAAATACTGACTCCCACTAACCCCTCTTTTTTACCTGACTCAATCGTCAAAAGGATAGCGAAACAACAGCGCGATACTCCGGATGTCATACAAACAACCATTCTTTATTCCAAAGACACTTTGGATGCCCCCGTTGAATATGGCAGTAAAGATTCCCTGATTTTTGATAATGTCAACAATCTGGTACATTTGTATGGCGCAGCGTATGTCAATTATAAAAATTTGAAATTAACTGCGGCTTACATCATCATTGATCTAAAGAATAATATTGCTACTGCCAAGCCTCTACCCGACTCGGTAGGCAAAATGAGAGGTTTACCTAACTTCAAAGACGATAGCCAAGAATTCACTGCCGGAGAAATGAGGTACAACTTCCGTACCCAAAAAGGTGTTGTGAAGGATGTAACAACAAAATATAACGATGCTTTTGTTCATGGGGGATTGTCGAAATTTGTTTCCGGCAAAGGCGATAGTACAAAAAGAAACGATGTAGCGTACAGTACAGATGCTATTTTCACGACTTGCAATGCCGAACACCCGCATTTTGGTATCCACAGTTCAAAGCAAAAAGTGATACCAAATAAACTTATAGTCGTGGGACCATCTAATCTGGTAATAGGTGATATTCCGACGCCCTTATGGCTGCCTTTTGCTGCATTTCCGTTATCATCCGGCAAACGAACGGGTTTGATTTTTCCGCGCGATTATGAATACAATAAAACTTTTGGTTTTGGTTTGCGCAACATGGGTTGGTATTTTCCTTTGAGTGATAATTATGATTTAACCTTGCAGGGTGATGCTTATGTGCGTGGCACGTGGGGTTTGCGAGCCACATCAAACTATGTCAAAACGTATAGATTTACGGGACGATTTGAAGTCGGTTATCAAAGCATTATTTCAGAAGACGAAAAAGCTCGGTTGAGTCGTTCTCCATCTTGGAATTTATCATGGTCACATTCTCAAGATCAGAGAGCAAATCCTATTTTCAGTATCAATGCGAATGTGAACATGCAAGGGAGTAAAAGCAAGCAATTCAGTAATTATAGAAGTACTACTTATAATGACTTTAAAAATGCTACTACGAGTACCTTATCATCAAGCATTGGTTTCACCAGAACTTTTCCGGGAAAGCCTTTCTCCTTGACTGGGGGTATGAGTGCAACACAAAATACATCCACCCGAGAAATGACAATAGAATTGCCTAACCTCGATTTTAGGGTTCAAACTATATTTCCCTTCAAAAAACAAAAGAGGATTGGTAATGAAAAATGGTTCGAAAAAGTATCCCTACAATATTCTTCAAGTCTTCGCAACCGCCTCCAAACCCAAGATTCAGTCTCTCTTTTCACCAAAAAAGCGTTAGAAAATCTGCAATTTGGTATTAAACATGATTTGAGTTCGAATGTTAATTTCAATTTATTTAAATATTTCAATCTATCTCCCTCAGTAAGTTATAACGAATCGTGGTATATGAAGCAGTTCCGGCAATCTTTCAACCCGAATGATATACGCATTTCAAAAGACACGATTTATAATAGAGACAGCACCGATTTTACTATCCGCAATGACACGACCCTTTACGGCAAAGTGGATACTATTAAAAAAAATGGTTTCTATCGCGTCAATCAGTTTTCGTTGGGTGCGAGCCTTTCCACTCGTGTTTTCGGGACCGTTCAGTTCAAAAGAGGATGGTTACGTGGTATACGGCATACTATGACGCCCAGCATTGGTTTCAGTTATTCGCCGGATTACCGCCGTTACGAAGATAGCATTCAGACAGATTTCAGGAATCCGTTCCGTCAGGTATATAACCTCTATCAAAATGCCATTTTTGGCGCACCCTCAACCGGTGGAAAACAAGCGGCATTGACGTACTCTTTGACGAATCTATTTGAAATGAAATATTTCAGTAAAAAAGATTCGACGTTTAAAAAAGCCAAACTTTTAGAAAACGTGAATATTGCGGGCAGCTATAATTTTGTCGCCGATTCGTTCCGTTTCAGCCAAATAGCCATGGGTACAGGCACTAATTTTTTTAAAGGTTTGACCACCCTCAGCGTGAGTGTCCTTTTAGACCCTTATGGAAAGGACTCAAAAGGCAATCGAGTTAAAGAATTTGCCCTCAAACGGAATGGTAAACTCCTCAACCTTGTGAATGCAACGCTGAACCTTAACTCAAGCCTGAGCATCGGCGATATTAAGCGGCTATTGAAGGGAACTGTGGATGACCAAACGTTGATGAGAAAACCTAAAGTAGGCGAAGAATCTTTAACGGATATGCTTGAAAGTTTCAGAATGTCTCACAATTTCAGTGTCAGCAGAACGAGTATTAGCGGGCGGGATACAACTATTTTTCAAAATGCCCTTTATACTTCGGGCAACATCCCAATCAGTAAGAAATGGAAAATTAATGTTGGCAATATAGGATATGATTTTAGCTCTAAACGCTTGACTTATCCTGATTTCGGCTTTTTCCGCGACCTGCATTGCTGGGAAATGGGTGTCAATTGGCAACCGACCCGCGGCACTTACTCCTTCTACTTACGCGTTAAACCGGGCACGTTGGATTTCCTCAAAATACCGTATAATAAGACGCTGGGTGATGTTTTTGGGCGATGACAAGTATTGATAAACGATGATTTTTTTTATTAAGAAAAGTATGGGGAATATTCTAAATGTTAAAAATGAATTTTATCCCCCTCAGTATAATTGGTCATTGGACATGAAAATACAAAAAAAAACGATTTGATGATTGCATCAAATCGTTTTTTTTTTGTTTAAAACAGTCAAAGACAATTAATTGCGGTCTTGCTTATCATGTTTTTGTTTAGCAATTTTGCGGCTTGCGCGGTCTTGTTTGCGGTCAAGTTTAGCACGTTCTGCCGGTGTGACATCGCCATCTGCTTTGGCTTTGGCTTCTGCCTTTTTAACATTGCGTTGTTGCTTACGCAGACGGTGCGCTTCCACTTTGGTTAATTCTCCGGATTGAACACCGTCTTTAATGCGCTCTTTCTGATTGGCTTCGCGGGCATCCACTTTTGGCGTGTTTTGAGCAAACATAGCAAGAGTAAAACCTAAAACGAAAAGTGTAGAGAGCAGGATTTTCTTTTTCATCATTTTATTTTTTGATGTAGTTTTAAAAAATTGGATTCCATTTCAAAATATACTTAATAGACTTTGTCAACCAAAAAACGTTTAATTGAGGTCTGCTTTTTAAGAAATCATTAACATATCCAGCTTTTTAAACGATGTTATTTTGAAGTATCCGCTCTTCCACTTTCACGATGGCTCCTTTATTAATAACCCCATAAATATGAGGAAAAAGGTTACCATCCCGAGATTTTTCAATAATCAATTTTGAAATTAATGCATCAGGTTCTATTTCGAGCAAAATAACCTGACTCACTCCATTGTAATAAAGTTTCAAAGTTTCCTCTAATTGTTCCCAATAAGAGCAATGGATGAACCCCTCAGTATGGAGACTTTCTGCTTCGTAATAGTTTTTATTTTCAAAAGCACCCCAAATTTCGGGTGTTGTAATGTGATAGAAATTCATATTTTTTTTGTAAAATTAAAAAACAACTTCAAACTATGTTGTTTTTACAAAAAAAAGCAGCGATACCGAAGCATCGCCGCTAACCTTTAACACAAAACTATGTAAGCAAATTAGTTTCTATAAATTTGGATATAGCCTGAATAATAGTGGCCTTCACCATCATCAATCACATAGAAGTAAGTACCATCCGGCAATCTCTTATCCGTCCAAGTACCACCCCAATCGTTTTTGTAATTTTTAGTATTTAGGACTAAGTTACCCCATCGATTGTACACTTCTAATTTATGTTTAGGATACTTCTCAAGACCGTCAATCACCAAGAAATCGTTAACACCATCACCGTTAGGACTAAAACCTGTGTAAACTTTAATATTGTTACAGATAATACGAATTTTAACAACCGCCGTATCGCAACCGTAAGCATTACAAATCTGATAAGTTACCTGATCAATACCACAGAATTCCGGGTCTGGTGTATAGATAATACTGTTATCCGCAGGATTAATGTCTGCTGAACCATTTCTGCCTTGGGTAATAATAGAAACGCCTTTCAATCCATAATTAGATAATGAGTCATTATTAATAACGTGACTAATTACCGGTTGCCCCTGTGGTGCGGTAACTTCATCATTTTTAGCTGCAATACGCTTACCTTCTTTAAGCTTAAGCACATTAATGATAATATAAGTTGTATCACATACCCCAAATTCATCACATACGACAAAACAACCTTTTTCTTCACCTTTCAATAATGCTGTTGTTTTCACACAAACAGTGCCTTGAATGACTGTAAAATCAACAAAATCACCTTTAGAAGGACAAATATTTGAAACCGAGTATTTTTTACCAAGCAATTCCCGCGTATTCAAACAAATAGTATCTGTTACTTCTTCAAACATGGTATTCTCGATAGTCTCAGGTGTTGTTTTCGGCAAATCAAATATTGTAATATAAACAGTTGCCGTATCACACTTAACAGGCGTTCCGTTATCGCAGATTTGGTAAGTAAATCTATCCGGACCAACATAACCCGCATTAGGCGTGTATGTATAAGAACCATCCGGATTAAAATTAACCGTACCATTAGTCGAAGGGGTAATTAAAGTGAATGATAGCGTTTGACCAGGATTCAAATCAGCGTCATTTAAAGCAACCGAACCATTCACTGGCCTGTTTTTAAATGTGCTAAAGGCATCATCACCAGCAATAGGTTTGATATTATCAGTAGTTGGTTTCACTACATTTATGGACACCGTTGCTGTATCACAAACAGGAGTTGTCGCACTTGTACAGATAACATATTGGAATGTTGAAGTGCCCACAAAATTTTCATCCGGTGTGAAAGTAATTGTTCCGTCCGGATTCACTGTGGCAGTACCGCCTGAAGGTGCACCAATAATTATTGGATTACCAAGAGCATTACCCGTAGGGTCAAAGTCATTGGCTTTCACATTAATAACAATCGGTTTATCATTAGTAGCCACTACATTGTCATCATTTAATACCGGTTTTTGATCATCAGATACAACCGCTTTCCGAATTTCAATGACTAACATCGCTGTATCGCACAGACTTGGGACACCATCATCACAAATCGTGTAAACTATTGTATCTGTTCCAATAAAACCTGCATTAGGCGTATAATTATACGTTCCATCAGAATTAAGAACAATAGTACCGTTAGAAGGAAGCTTAACCAAAGAAGTATTCACAATTAAGCCATCCAGATCAGGATCTATATCATTTATCAAAACTGTACCAGTTACAGATGTGTTTTCAATGGTATTATTGAAATCATTGCTTGCAATCGGTGCGCTGTTAGTAGGCTTAACTGTTATTGTCAATTGAGCCGTATCACATGCTCCGTCAAAGTCGCACACTACAAAATTCACTACTACATCTCCAACAAATCTCGGATTAGGAGTGAAAATATAAGTACCATCCGGATTAATCACAATTGTACCTTGAGAAGGCGACATATTACCCAGCTGACCAAAAGTTAACGACACTGGTTTCTCAACATCTGTAACATTAGAGAACAATGATGCTGAAACTGGTTTATTGTTAGTTGTCACATTGGTTGCATCAGTTGCTACAGGCACATCATTAACCGACGTCACCGTAATGGTCAACGTTGCCGTATCACACTGTCCACTTGGGTCACATACTTTATAATCTACACTCACAACACCATTGAAATTAGCCGCCGGAATGAAAGTATAACTGCCATCAACATTCAGTGTCAACACGCCTTTTGATGGTGAAATACCCGTGATAGCCGTGTAAGTCAACTCAGTCGCTGTATTATCCAAATCACTGTCATTAGTTGCCACTGTACCCCCAACCGCTGTGTCTTCATTCGTCGTGTTAACGTCATTCACTGCAACCGGCGCATTATTCACCGCATTAACTGTTAGAATCAACGTGGCTGTATCACATGTACCACTCGCATCACACACTTTATAATCCACATTCACTGAACCATTAAAATTAGGCGCAGGTACAAAGGTGAAAGTACCATCCGCGTTCATCGTCAACACGCCTTGCGTAGTTGGGATGGATGTAATCGCTGTGTAAGTCAATACATCCCCCTCAATATCCGTGTCATTCGATGCAACGGTATTGCTTACCGTTGAACCTTCATTCACCGTCGAAGCATCATTTGTCGCTAACGGTGCATCATTCACCGGCGTTACCGTAATCGTCAACGTTGCTGTATCACATACACCACTTGGGTCGCACACTTTATAGTCTATAATTACTGTACCATTGAAATTCGTAGCCGGTACAAATGTGTATGTACCATCAGGGTTCAATGTGAATATGCCTTGCGTAGCCGGTATGCTCGTTACAGGCGCGAATGTCAATACATCTCCCTCAACATCCGTTACACTTGTTGCCAATGTGCCATTCGCAGGAACATCTTCATTCGTCGTATCTGAATCATTCGATGCTACAGGGGCGTCATTGACCGGTTTAACCGTAATCGTCAACGTTGCTGTATCACACTGTCCACTTGGGTCACATACTTTGTAATCCATACTCACTACTCCCGTGAAATTAGTCGCAGGTGTGAAGGTATATATACCATCAGCATTGAATGTGATGCCCCCCTCAGTAGCAGGGATACTTGTAATCGCTGTATATGTCAACTCTGTCGCGGTGTTGTCAGCATCGCTATCATTCGATGCAACAGTATCCGATATAGCCGTATCTTCATTCGTCGTCTCGCTATCATTCACCGCAATCGGAGCAGTATTTACCGGTAATACATTGATTATCAATCTCGCTGTATCACATGCACCACTTGCATCACACACTTTGTAATCCACACTGACTGAACCGTTGAAGCCGGTCGCCGGTACAAATGTGTATATACCATCAGGATTCAAGGTGAATATCCCTTGTGTTGCCGGTATGCTTGTTACAGGTGCGAAGGTCAATACATCACCTTCAACATCCGTTGCACTTGTTGCCAATGTACCACTTGCAGGAACATCTTCGTTCGTCGTATCTGTATCATTCGATGCCACAGGTGCGTCATTAATCGGTGTAACTGTAATTGTCAAGGTTGCCGTATCACATGCGCCGCTCGCATCACATACTTTATAATCTACTGTCACCGTACCATTGAAGTTCACCGTAGGAACAAACGTATACGTGCCATCAAGATTTAAGGTGAATACGCCTTGTGTTGCCAGTACACTCGTTACAGGTGAGAAGGTCAATACATCACCCTCAACATCCGTTGCACTTGTTGCCAATGTGCCAGTTGCAGGAACATCTTCGTTTGTCGTTGTAGAACCGTTAGATGCCACAGGTGCGTCATTAACCGGTGTAACTGTAATCGTCAAGGTCGCTGTATCACATGCACCACTTGGGTCACATACTTGATATACCACCGTTACTGTACCATTAAAATTAGGAGATGGCGTAAAGTTGTACGTATATGTTCCATCTGAATTTAAAACAAAATTACCTTGGCTCGCTGGAAGCGTACTAATCATTGTAAACGTAAATCCATTCGTAGGACTATCTACATCGGTTACACTTGAACCTAATGAGCCACTTACAGGTGTGTCCTCGGTTGTGGTTGTAGTTGTATTACTTGCTACTGGCGCATCATTCACTGGATTGACAGTTATAGTCAACGTCGCTATATCACAAGTACTGGCATCACAAACTTTATAGTCAATACTTAAAGTACCGTTAAAATCGGTAGCCGGCGTGAATGTATAGGTACCATCTGAATTCATTACCAAGACTCCTTCACTTGGAGATAGACTTGTTATAGAACTAAATGTCAAAACATCATTTTCTACATCACTATCATTTGCAGCTACAGTACCGGTTACAGACGCATCTTCATTAACTGTCGTTGCGTTATTTTGAGCTACCGGCACATCATTAACCGGATTAACTGTAATTGTCAACGTCGCTGTATCACACAAACCAAGCAAATCACATATTCTATAATCAATATTTACAACACCATTAAAATTAAGTGCCGGCGTAAACGTATAACTACCATCCGTATTCATAACAATAACCCCTTGATTAACAGGAATAACGGTTATTGCTGTAAAGCTTAATTCGGTAGCTGTATTATCAGTATCACTGTCATTGGTCGCAACCGTTGATGAGACTGACGTATCCTCGTTAGTTGTAATAACATCATTTAATGCTACCGGTGGGTTATTGACACCGTTTACATTTATATTGAGCGTTGCTGTATCACATGCTCCATTTGTATCACAAACTCGATAATTGACACTTACAATCCCATTGAAATTCAATGTTGGATTAAATGTGAATGTACCGTCAGGATTAAACACTAATACGCCCTGTGCAGCCGGCACACTTGTCAATATAGAATAAGTCAACAAATCACCATCTAAATCAGTATCATTAGTAGCAACTGTACCCGATACAGGTACATCTTCCAATGTTGCTATATAGTCTGTCACTGCTGTAGGTGCATCATTTACCGGGGTTACAGTTATTGTCAAGCTCGCCGTATCGCATAATCCACTCGGATCGCATACTGTGTAATAAACTGTGATAACACCATTAAAATTAGGAGCCGGTGTATATGCATATGTTCCATTCGGGTTAAAAGTCAACACCCCTTGGCTTGTTGGTAAACTTGTAATACCCGTATATGTCAGAATGTCCCCATCAACGTCATTATCATTTGTAGCAACGGTACCATTGACAGCGCTATCTTCGTTTGCCGTCGTTATATCATTAGTCGCGATTGGTGCATCATTCGTCGCTGTAACATGTATCGTTAATACGGCCGTATCACATAATCCACTCGGATCACATACTTTATAACTGACACTCACTGTCCCATTGAAATTTGAAGCAGGCGTAAATGTATAGCCTCCATTTGAATTTAAAACTAAAATTCCTTGGCTGGTAGGTACACTCGATATCAACGTAAATGTTAACTCGCTCGCAGAATTATCAATATCACTGTCATTCACTGCTACTGTTGAAGTCACTGCAACATCTTCGTTTGTCATTGAAGCATCATTGTTAGCGACGGGAGCATTATTTAGGGCAGTAATATTTATTGTTAAGCGAGCTGTATCACAAAGGCCACTTCCATCACAAACTTGATAATCAATAGTCACAACGCCATTGAAATATGGTGCAGGAACAAAGTTATAAGTACCATCTGGATTCATTGTCAATACCCCCTCAGTAACCGGAACACTTACGATAGATGTATAAGTTAACACATCACCATCAACATCTGCATCATTTGTAGCAACCGTACCGCTTGAAGCGACTCCTTCAACAGTAGCATCTGCATCATTCGACGCCACTGGAGCATCATTGATTGAATTGACTGTAATCGTTAATGTTGCTGTATCACACAAACCTGATGGATCACAAACTTTATAACCAACACTAACCACGCCATGGAAATTAACAGCGGGAGTAAATGTGTAAGTTCCATTAGAATTCAAAGTCAATATACCTTGAGTCACAGGAATAGTTGATATAGCTGTATAGCTTAATTCAGACGCAGTATTATCAACATCACTATCATTCAGAGCAACTGTTGAAGTAACCGAAACATCTTCATTAGTAGTAGTGGCATCATTAACTGCCAATGGTGCATTATTTATAGAAGTAACATTGATACTCAATCTTGCTGTATCACAAGAACCGCTTGCATCACAAACTCTATAATCCACATTCACAACACCGTTAAAATTCGGTGCAGGAGTAAAAGTATAAGTACCATTGGGGTTCATTGTCAACACTCCCTCAGAAGAAGGAATAATCGTAATAGGAGAATAAGTTAATATATCAGCGTCATTATCTATATCGTTTGTTGACACAGTGCCGCTTGCAGGCGCATTCTCTGTTGTCGTCACAACGTCATTATTTGCTATAGGCTTATCATTGATAGGATTCACCGTAATCGTCAATGTCGCTGTGTCACACAACCCTAATGGGTCACAAACTTTGTAATCCACATTCACCACCCCATAGAAATTAGGAGCGGGTGTAAATGTACATCCTCCATCAGTATTCATAACCAACACGCCACGAGTAATAGGAACTGTTGTAACCGTTTCATAGATTAACTCAGAATTTAAATTATCCGTATCGCTATCATTTGCAGCAACAGTATTGCTAAAGACATTGTCTTCATTTACTGTCCCAAAATCATTGATGGCTACAGGAGCATTATTAACTCCACCGACATTAACATTAAGTGTTGCGGTATCACATAAACCACTTGGGTCACATACTTGATAATTTATACTCACAATACCATTAAAATCAGTGGTCGGAGTGAAAGTATATGTTCCATTCGTATTGAATACTAATACTCCTTGGGTAGACGGAACACTCGTTATAGGGGTGAATGTTAAAATATCACCTTCGACATCCGTATCATTGGTCGCTACACTACCCGAGACAGGAGTGTTTTCAATAGTTGCAATATAGTCAGTTGCTGCTATAGGTGCATTATTGATAGGATTAATTGTAATAACTAATATCGCTGTATCGCATAGACCTGACGGGTCACACACTTGATAGTCCACATTAACAATACCTGTGAAATTTAACGCAGGAGTAAATGTGTAAGTACCATCTGGGTTTAACATCAACAACCCTTTCGATGAAGGAATAGTTGTAACCTGCGTATAAGTCAACTCAGTTGCTGAATTATCCACATCACTGTCATTTGGTGCAACAGAGTTGGATACCGCGGTATCTTCATCCGTCGTTACAGAATCGTTGGTTGCCACCGGTGCATTATTCACGGCATTTACCGTTACAATCAAGGTTGCCGTATCACACGCACCACTCGCATCGCAAACTTTGTATGCCACACTTAACATGCCGTTGAAGTTAGTCGTCGGAACAAATGTATATGTACCATCAGGGTTCATCGTCAACACCCCTTGTGTAGCCGGAATAGTTGTAATCGCTGTGAAGGTTAATACATCTCCATCAAAATCTGTGTCGTTAATCGCAACTGAATTGCTGGATGTTGACCCTTCATTTATTGTTGAACCGTCATTGGAAGCTATCGGTGCATCATTAACCGGAGTAACTGTAATTGTCAATGTTGCACTATCACATAGACCGCTCGGGTCGCAGACTTTATAGTCCACATTCACAACGCCGTTGAAATTAACAGCAGGAACGAATGAGTATGTACCATCAGCATTAATTGTTAATACTCCTTGTAATGGAGATACTCCAGTTATTGCAGAATAAATCAACTCAGTTGCAGTATTATCAACATCGCTATCGTTCGATGCAATGGTATTCGAGACAGAGGTATCCTCATTCGTCGTCACAGCATCATTGTTTGCTATAGGTGCATTATTCACAGCATTTACCGTTACAATCAATGTTGCCGTATCACACGCACCACTTGCATCGCAAACCTTATAGTTCATACCTAATGTTCCGCTGAAATTCGGTGCAGGTACAAAAGTATATGTACCATCCGGATTCATCGTGAATACACCTTGTGCAGCCGGGATTGTTGTAATCATTGTGTATGTCAACACATCCCCATCAGTATCCGTGTCATTTGATGCTACTGAACTGCTGGTTGTTAATCCTTCATTAATTGTAATAGCATCATTAACTGCAACGGGGGCATCATTAATCGGTATAACGGTAATGGTCAGGGTTGCTGTATCGCATAAACCTGACGGGTCACACACTTTATAATCCACATTCACAACACCATTAAAATTAGGTGCAGGTACAAATGTATATGTACCATCAACGTTGATTGTCAACACACCTTGTGACGCTGGAACAGTCGTTACCGCAGTAAATGTCAATACATCGCCTTCTGTATCCGTCACACTTGTTGCCAATGTACCATTCGCAGGCATATCTTCATTTGTTGTCGTCGAACTATTACTTGCTACCGGTGAATCATTAATCGGCGTCACCGTAATGGTCAACGTTGCAGTATCACACAAACTACTTGGGTCACATACTTTATAATCTACACTCACAACACCATTGAAATTAGCAGCAGGCGTCAATGTATATGTACCGTCGTTATTCAAACTTAACACACCTTGCGCAGCAGGGACACTCGTAATGGCTGTATATATCAACTGCGCTGCTGTATTATCAACATCACTGTCATTCGACGCCACTGTGTTTGATACAGGACTATCTTCATTCGTTGAAATCGGGTCTGCTACTGCAACAGGTGCATCGTTCACTGGGTTGACCGTAATCGCTAAGGTCGCTGTATCACATAGACCGCTTGGGTCACACACTTTATAGTCAACATTCACTGTGCCCGTGAAATCAGCCGCAGGCGTGAATGTGTAGGTACCGTCGTTGTTGAATGTTAGTACCCCCTCAGTATTAAGCACACTTGTAATAGCAGTGTACGTCAACTGCGCCGCTGTGTTATCCACATCGCTGTCGTTTGACGCCACCGTGTTTGATACTGATGTCTCTTCGTTGGTTGAAACAGCATCATTCACCGCAACAGGTGTATCATTCACTGGGTTGACCGTAATCGCTAAAGTCGCTGTGTCACATAGACCTGACGGGTCACATACTTTATAGTCCACATTCACAGTGCCCGTGAAATCTGCCGCAGGTGTAAATGTATAGGTACCATTATTGTTGAATGTGAGTACCCCCTCAGTAGCAAGGACACTCGTAATCGCTGCATAAGTCAACTGCGCTGCTGTATTGTCCACATCGCTGTCATTTGATGCTACTGTGTTCGATACCGTTGTATCTTCATTCGTTGAAATCGGGTCTGCTATCGCAACCGGTGCGTCGTTCACCGAAGTAACCGTGATGATTAAAAGAGCCGTATCGCACAGTGCCGGACTACCCAAATCACAAACCTTATATTCAATCGTGTCTTTTCCATTAAAATTAGCATTCGGCGTGTACGTAAACGTACCATTCGCCGCCATCGTGATTGAACCGTTCGACGGACTGCTGATGGCCACATAACTATTGACATCCAAATTGTTGTCAACGTCCGTCGCACTACCGCCGACCGTGGAACTCAACACCACATCTTCGTTCGTGGACGGCGTTACGTTTGAGGCAACCGGCGCGTCATTCACTGAAGTAACCGTGATGATTAAAAGAGCCGTGTCGCACAGTGCCGGACTGCCCAAATCACAGACTTTATATTCAATCGTATCTTTACCGTTAAAATTAGCATTCGGGGTATAAGTGAATGTGCCATTCGCCGCCATCGTGATTGAACCATTCGACGGTGTGCTCGTCGCAACATAACTATTAACATCCAAATTATTGTCAACATCAGTCGCGTTGCCGCCAACTGTAGAACTCAATACAACGTCTTCGTTGGTTGAAAGCGTTACATTGCTCGCAACCGGTGCATCATTCACCGAAGTAACCGTGATGATTAACAAGGCCGTATCGCACAGTGCCGGACTACCTAAATCACATACCTTATATTCAATCGTATCTTTACCGTTAAAATTAGCATTCGGGGTATAAGTGAATGTGCCATTCGCCGCCATCGTGATTGAACCGTT
>JANPGW010000040.1:0-28895 GCA_031424115.1 Saprospiraceae bacterium
TGCTGATGTGGCTGATTTTATTATCGGCACAAACGATACAACTAAGAAATATACAAACTTGGTTTTCGCCGGAGTTGAGTTCACCACTAAGCCGGTCGATGCTTCAACTATGACGCATTTCCATATTGACGTTTGGTCGCCTAACGCTACTGAATTTAAAATAAAATTAGTGGATTTTGGTGCCAATAAAGCCTTTGGCGGCGGTGACGATTCCGAACACGAATTGACTTACAATGCCACATCAACACCGGCTATTGCTACGGGTAAATGGATTAGTTTTGACATACCCCTCAGTAGTTTCACGGGTTTGAAGGCAAAAGGAGCGTTGGCACAAATGATTTTTGTCTCTTCCAATGCTACTGTTTTTGTGGACAATGTGTATTTCTACAAAACCGCTGTAGCACCCACAAGTCCGACAGCGTCTGCTCCAACGCCGACACCTGCCGCAGCAAACGTGATTTCACTATTCAGCAATGCATATACTAATGTTCCGGTTGATACATGGTCCGCTTCTTGGGATCAAGCGGACGTGGAGAATTTCGTCATCGGTACAAACGATACGACTAAGAAATATACAAATTTGGTTTTTGCCGGAGTTGAGTTCACCACTAAGCCGGTCGATGCTTCAACTATGACGCATTTCCATATTGACATTTGGTCGCCTAACGCTACTGAATTTAAAATAAAATTAGTGGATTTTGGTGCCAATAAAGCTTTTGGCGGCGGTGACGATTCTGAACACGAATTGACTTTCAATGCCACATCAACACCGGCTATTGCTACGGGTAAATGGATTAGTTTTGACATACCTCTCAGTAGTTTCACGGGTTTGAAGGCAAAAGGAGCGTTGGCGCAAATGATTTTTGTCTCTTCCAATGCTACTGTTTTTGTGGACAATGTGTATTTCTACAAAACGGTTGTAGCACCCACAAGTCCGACAGCGTCTGCCCCTACACCTACTCGTTCAGCGGCAAACGTGATTTCGCTATTCAGCAATGCATATACAAATGTTCCTGTTGATACATGGTCTGCTTCTTGGGATCAAGCGGACGTCGAGAATTTCGTCATCGGCACAAACGATACGACCAAGAAATACTCGAACCTTGTTTTCGCCGGAGTTGAATTCACCACTAAGCCGATCGATGCTTCAACTATGACGCATTTCCATATTGACATTTGGTCACCTAACGCTACTGAATTCAAAATAAAATTAGTGGATTTTGGTGCCAATAAAGCCTTTGGCGGCGGTGACGATTCTGAACACGAATTGACTTACAATGCCACATCAACACCGGCTATTGCTACTGGTAAATGGATTAGCTTTGATATACCTCTCAGTAGTTTCACGGGTTTGAAAGCGAAAGCAGCTTTGGCACAAATGATTTTTGTCTCTTCCAATGCTACTGTTTTTGTGGACAATGTCTATCTCTACAAAACGTCGACTGGAACAAACGATATCCGCTTTGTCCAAAATTTATTCAAAGCATACCCCTCAGTATCTGATGAGTTTTTAACAGTAGAATTGACTTCTGCGCCGCTCAATAAAATTAAAACATTGAGCATCATGAATCCGACGGGTACTTCTGTTTTCACGCAGATATTGAACAATGAGCAAACAACAATTCCGGTAAAAAGCCTTCCAAATGGCTTATATATTATGGCTGTTCGTGTGGGTGAAGTGATGCAAACGCAAAAAATCATCATACAACATTGATGATTGAGGTGAGCGCGTAAGTTTTGTTTTATGGAGGTTAGCCTAAAACGATAGATGATCTTTGGAAAAAAAGAGAACTATCGTTTTAGGTGTTAACCAACTAAGTTCAACGATAATTTATCATAAAATTCTGCCGCTTTTGCTAAAAATTCTGATTTACTACTTCTACTTTGGCACTTTAGAATACCGGTCAATATCATCTTTTCTTTTTTGATGTCTTACATTTAGTGCATGAATTAGGCTCTCAACAGAGTCAAGATTATTACGTAATTTTTTAGCAAAAACGAGTTTAATATGAGGTACTGAGAGTAATGGCATTTCTTCTATATTTTCCTTTAGAATCTGTAAAATAAAATGCAGAGCCATTAGAGATAAAGCAATATGATGATGCCATGCTTTCCAAGAACGGACTTGATATTGATGTAAACCCAGTTGTTCTTTGACATTTTGAAAGGCTCTTTCTATCCAATATCGTTGCATTTGGCGAAAAAGAGCGACATTGAGCGACATTTTGCCCTCTACATTGTAACATAGACTGTATTTTATTTCTGAACCATCTGTTTCGGTGCTGATGATAAGTTGTACCGATTCTATCTTTGCACCGCGTTCTGGTTTCCAAATATAAACATCCATAATTGTGGCACGTCTAATCAAAGGTCCTTTAGTGCCTTGTCTATGGGTTATGGTTTGCCACTCCTGTTCGGGGATTTGTTTGATTAAATCTTTGAGCAAGATAGGTACACTATCACAGACATAAGCAGTAGGTGTTCGTCCCCGTCCCTCTTTTTGGGCAGGGATATACAATTGTGGCAATGCTAAATAAACACCCAATTCTTCGCCTACATCCAGCACAAAGGCTTGCTTTTTGTCATATAAATACTGACGAACAACCAACGAATTACCATAAATACAGTCACCACCCACCCAATCATACGTTACTTGAACGGGTAAAGTCTTTAATATTTCGACAGCCAGTTCCGGTTTTGTGCGATATATCTGTTCTTGCTCAGGAATACCTGCTTTATCGCACCGTTTTTTATCATTCGTCCATTCTTTAGGTAGATAGATGCGTCCTTGAAGTAACCCCACTTGGTCACCATCACTCAAGGAAGCAAATATACCCACTTGCCCATTGGCTACTTTACCAACTTGTCCGATGTACTGACGAGCAACGCCAACGCTTTTTTTACCTGATTTCTCCCATCCGCTTTCGTCTAATATCAGACCAAGCGATTTAGCTGTTGTAATGGTGTTTTCACTAAATGTAGCATGAACTTTTTCCGCTACCAAATTCATTACTTCAAACGAATCCCAGGGTGATACACTGATAAAATGCTATAATTGGTTATAATCACTGCCAAATACATGCTCAGCTATTCGTTCTATGTTACTTTTACACGAGTGCAAAAGACCGGAGATAAATTGTTCGCATTTCGATATGTTGTCTGTTTTATGGCATACAAACATATTTCTGAAGCCTTTCAAATAGTCATTAATTTTTTTTCCTCGTAGATTTTCATCCTTCAAGGTACTTCTTATTTCTTTAGGTTGACTCTTTTTCTAAAGTGCCAAAGTAGAATTAAAGAGCTAAATATAATTCACTTATTGTTATGCTAATTGCAAAAATAGGGATTTTCACTATTGTAGTGCCCTCTTGGTTGCTCTACTTTTGGAGCATGAATTTGATTCCTATTCTTTATTAAAACCTAAAATGCAATGCAATACCTAACAGAAACAGAAACAAGTGAATTGGTGATACGCTTACACACTGACTTGATAACTTATATAAGCCCTTTTGTGGGGCATAGTCTCGTAATTTATTCACAAATTCGCGGCTGATACTTACATGCTGAATATATAAACCAGCGATTTTGTCGTAAATTTCGTTGGCTATTCTCTGTACACAACTTTCAAAGCCCGCTAAATCCCCTGACACCAGCTTGTCGCTTAATTTTTGACGACTTAATTCTGAAGCTATAAAAACTTCTATTACTTTTGTAACGGTAGTAGATAATGGCATTGTTTATATTTTGTATTGTCCAACACAAAATTATGCGTTATTTACTACCTTTCTTCTTTTATAATCTCTTTCTACAATTCAAAGGTGCGCCCATTACACATTACAAATAATAATTTTTTGTTTACACATTTCAAAAAAGCACTTTTTTGAGCAAATAAAATTCGCATTTTTAACAATAAATTATTATTTATAATGTATAATTTATTGATAATAAATTAATTAAATCGAAATTGCTTAGCATAACTCCGTCGTTCAGCTTCTAAAATAGGGTCAGTTGAGTATTTAATTGCCTCTTGTGATGGTGTTCAACACTTTAGTTCAAAAAGTATTAGCTGTCCCTGTTGTTTGAAAAAAACGCATAAAGATGGGAGTTCTACCTATCATCATAATATGCTTTGTGTGGCATTGGTACATCCTGACAAACCAGAGACCTTCCTACTCAATGTAGAACCCATGGTGCAACAAGATGGCGTTTTAAAAAACGATTGTGAACGTAATGCGGCTAAACGCTTGCAAAAAAACATGAAATTGGACTATGGCAGTTACCAAAAAAGAGTACAATTTCTTGTTTGTTGAAGATGCGTTGTACGCCAATGCGCCACACATTAAAGAACTAGGGAGCAATGGTTTTAACTATATCTTGAACGTAAAACCAGACAGTCATAAAACATTGTTCGCCCAAATTGAAGGAAAACGGCAACGCAATGAGCTTAAAAGACATAAAATTGTTCGAAATGGTATTACCCATGAGTTTGAATATGTCAATAACGTGCTTTTATGTAACGCCGCTCCTGATGTTCGGGTCAATTTTGTACAATATCGTCAAACGGATAAAAAAGGTAAAACAACTACTTTTACTTGGATTACTGATATTGTTTTAGCATCAAACAAACTCTTTAATATCATGCAAGCAGGCAGAGCAAGGTGGAAAATTGAGAATGAAACTTTTAATACCCTCAAGAATTTGGGATACAAGTTTGAGCATAATTATGGACATAGTAAAGACCATTTATCAACCCTATTTGCATATCTTATGCTTTATGCCTTTTATCTCGACCAACTCATTCAAGCCTGTTGTCACATTTTTATAGAAATCAAAGAACTCATTACAACCAAAGTTAGAATCTGGTCTGCCATTAGAGCTCTATTTCAAACAACTGAATGTCTTTCGATGAATATTATTTATCAATCTGTTCACGCGCTTTTTAAGCCTAAAATTGACTGATTTTTTCCATATACGGAATTGCTGCATGTAGGCTTATTTTAAACACAATATACTGATTATCAATGACTTATAGAAATTTATTTACTAATTTTAGTTTTTAGAGATACCCAATTGATTATCATAAGCGCTTAGAGGAAGGTACACTTGAACCACCAAAGATTACAGTGATCGGATCACTTAGGTGGGATGAATTGGTTTTGATGGTCGAGGGAGTTATGCTCAAAGGACTTCGCCGCCGTAAACGGTACATTTTACCTGAAAAGAGTTGAAAGAAGCTGACAGAAAAGGCTGAGAAAAGGCTGAGAATTTCATTAAAAAAGCGTAAAAAAGGGGATAAAAGACTTGGATAAGCGGGGAATTAGTTGTAATTTGAGGTATATTTAAACGCCAATAAAGCGTTAAATAGGTCGTAAAAATAGAACAAATAATGAACTAAAAAATTTAAAAGAATCGAATATTGCCCCCTTTAGACGACATATCCAAAGAAGAGCTTTATAATGAAAATATTGGACTTAGAGAAACCAATATTGAACTCAAAGAGAAACTGGCAGGACTCCAGTTTCAGGTAGCGCAGTTCAACCGCTTGGTGTTTGGTCAAACACGTGAGCGATTTGTACCAACTCAATCTCCCCAACAAGCATCCCTTTTTACACCTCATTTAGCGTCTCAAAATAATACGGAGAATACAGTTTCACCAGTGGTAGGTGCTGCTCCCAAAAAGAAAGGTCAAGAGGCCGGTAAACCCAATCCAAATCACAATGGGCGTAATCAATTCCCCGCGCATTTACCACGCATGGTGGAGGTTTTGACTCCCGAAATAGTAGTGGCAAATCCAACTGATTTTAGTAAAATTGGTCAAGAAATAACTGAAACGCTGGATTACACCCCCGCCAAACTATTCGTGGTACAACGAGTAAGAGAAAAATACGTTTTTAAAGAGGCTGTTAAAAATCTTGAGTATCTAAAAGAGTCTCTAAAAGAAGCTCATACTGAGGGGGTGATTATAGCACCCACGCCTGAACGTCCGTTGCCCAAATGCATAGCCGAAGCAGGTTTATTGGCGCAAATATTAGTGGATAAATTCGTTGACCACCTCCCTGTTGACCGTCAAATAAAGCGATGGAAACGGGAATCCGGTATTGATATTAAAGGCTCTACAGTAATGGGTTGGGGTATCGATACGGCTGATTTATTGATGCCCATGTATAAAAGATTGTCTGAACTGGTTTTTGATTGTTCTTATCTACAAGTCGATGAAAGTACTATACAAAGCTTAGAAAATGCGCCTAAAGGCAAGTCCCACCGGTCTTACCAATGGGTCTATCGAAATGTTGAAAAAGGTTTGATTTTATTCGATTATCAACGAGGGCGAGATACAGAATGCCTCCACCCAAAAGTCAAAAGCCACAAGGGCTATCTTCAAAGTGATGGATACAAAGTTTACGATGCTTTGGCGGGTTTAGACAATCTCATTTTGGTGAATTGCATGGCTCACGCTCGACGAAAGTTTTTCGAGTCCCAACAAAATGATCCCCGTCGAGCCGAAATAGTTTTAGGTTTTATTCAACAACTTTATAAAATTGAGGAAGATTTAAGAACTAAAGCAATGGATGCTTCCATAGTACTGGAATGGAGACAGGAAAAAAGTAAACCTATTTTAGACCAATTCAAGGTTTGGCTCGAACAGGAGCAAATCAACACTTTACCTAAAAGCACTATAGGTCTAGCCATCGATTATACTCTCAACCGGTGGGACAAACTCACCGTGTTCATAACTGATAGTACACTCGAAATTGATAATAATCGTATTGAAAATGCCATACGACCTCTCGCTTTAGGTCGCAAAAACTACCTCTTTGTTGGTTCTGACGAAGGCGGTCAAAGAGCCGCCATGATGTACTCTTTCTTTGCCAGCTGCAAAATTCATAACCTCAATCCCCTCGAATGGCTTACCGACGTTCTCCGGCGAATTGCCAATCATCCTATCAATCAAATTGATGAACTATTACCTCATAAATGGGGGCAGTAGCACTCACATAGGGTCACTAAAGTCTAGTATTTAACCGTGTAAATGCGTTTTTATTCAAATTAATCTGCATTAATGCGCATTAATGCAGATTAATTTGAATTTACTAAACTTAATTCTGCGCTTTTACCATGTCACGTCCTGAAATTACTTGACACATACGGTGTAAGTTATTTCAGGACAATACACGAAGGCTGATATTTATTCGCATAATTTTGAAGACCCCACATTATACCACTCTTTGCCCAATGTGATTACCTGATGCACAAATTGAGTAATTATCTCCCCATTATTAGTAATTTGATATTTTTTTTTTTTTAAGGTTTAATTTTTTTATTACATGTAATTGAGTTTGATGAATATTAAAAAAAAGTAAAAGAGATTGTGGAGAACGCCCAAATATATTACATAACAATCTGATTACTATAATTTCCTTACTTGCAATCCTTGGTGTTTGTATTTATTAAAATATAAATTTATGAAAACGTTAAAAAAAGAACTAAAATCTGTAGCGCAATATGCTAAAGCCTTTTTTGATGAATATAAGAGACCCGAACTTGTATATCACAACGAGGCGCATACAAAATCTGTGGTCGAAAAGGCTAAAGAAATTGCCCAAAATTATGATTTATCCGAGGAAGAATATTATATCGCTCTCGCGGCAGCTTGGATGCATGACTTAGGATATTATGTCAATAACAGTGCAGTCAATCACGAAGTAGAAAGTGCCAAGTTGGCTGTAGAGTTTTTAAAGGAAAGGGAATTTGAAGATTTTATTGTTGAAGGCGTGAGGAATTGCATTTTAGCAACCCAATTGCCTCAAACGCCTCAAACGGTACCTGAGCAGATTGTGTGTGATGCAGATTTATTCCACCTTGGGACGGATGCATTCATGGAAAATCAAAAATTATTAAGACGTGAAATGTCTTTTTTGAAACAATCTAAAATTGATAAAGATATTTGGCTGAAGGATACCCTGCACCTTATGTATACCCATAATTACCATACGCCATATTGTCAAACACTGCTCGCTAAAAATAAGGCGAAGAACATCAAAAAATTAAGCGAGAAAGTGGAGGAAATAGAAATAAAATCGAATACTCTCACGCTTGAACAATCCACAGAAGCGGCTCCGATAGAGCCGGAAGTGGTACAAGAAACAGCTGTACCGACTAAAACAAGGGCAAGAGCAAAGTCAGCCCGACAAAAAACTTACACTATCACTAAACCTAATCCTGTATCAACCTCTTCCGAAAACACCGAGAATGATGTCGAAACCATGCCGGATAGCGTCAATGAAATGTCGGGAGATACCAACCGTTCGGCAATTATTAGCGTTTCTGAAAGCGACAACATGTCATCAGACGATACATCAGACGATACTTTCGCAAACGATTCTGAGTTTTTAATGAGTAACCATATTTTGGTAAAGGAAAGTGATAATGATCATCTTTTTTTCAAAAAAAAAGAGGAAAAAAAAAACGAAGAAAAAAAGAAAAAAAAGACAAGCAGAGGCGTTGAAACGGTTTTCAGGGTTACTTCCAGTAACAATCAGCACTTGAGTGGTCAAGCAGATAGTAAAGCTCATATCATGATAACGGTGAACTCAATTATCATATCCGTATTGCTGAGCGTTTTAATCCGTAGAATTGAGGAACAACCGAGTCTTTTAGTACCTACCATTATGCTTTTGGTAGTCAACGTAGCAGCCATTATTTTTTCAGTCTTAGCTACCCGTCCCAATATACCTGCCGGTATGTTCAATGATAGTGATGTGGAAACTAAGAAAGTAAACCTCTTATTTTTCGGCAATTTTTACAAAATGAACCTCGAAAGTTATTCAAGAGGGATGTTAGCCATGATGGATGACAGAGATTTTCTTTATGGCAGCCTCATTCAAGATGTGTATAATCAAGGATTGGTGTTAGCTAAAAAGTACCGTTTGTTGCGCATTTCTTACAGCATTTTTATGTACGGCTTGATAGTATCCATTATTGCATTTTTGCTTGCCAGTTTACTGTTTTCTCGTGAAGGGGTTATTCATTAAGGGGGTGCATACAGATTAATTGATAAGGGGATTTTTAGAAATCCCCTTATCAACAATCGATAAATAACAAATTATTTACAAAAACTTTATTAAAATTCACTATAGAAACGACATTCTTTAAAATGTATAATCATGAAATTCACACTTACTTTTTTCTCCGTATATCTCATTGTCATTCACACGGCATGTCAACCTACTCCCGAGGTTATATCCCCCCCTCAGTATGACTTAAAAAAACCGACTATTTTTAAGATGCCTCAAGAGTTAGATGAAATATCCGGTATTACTTTTCCAAGTGATAGAAATGATATCATATATGCCATACAAGATGAAAATGGTGTGCTGTATAAATATGACTTTGAGAATGGTATCAGTAAATCGTTCAAGTTTGCCAAAAGAGGGGACTATGAAGATGTCGCCGTAACTGATGAATATCTCATAGTATTAAAAAGCGACGGTTCATTATTTACTCTAATTTTAAATGATGTGGTGGGCGACAAGGAGCCCAAAGCCCAAGAACTGAAAGATATTTTACCAAAAGGCGAATACGAAGGTATGTTTGCCGATAATGCACATCGACAACTATATGTTTTGTGCAAACATTGCAGCGGTGATAAAGAAGCAAAAAAAACAAGCGGGTATATCCTAACCATAGCGACCAATGGCGAAATTCATCAAAGTGGACAGTTTTCAATCAATGTTAAAGATATTGAAACAGTAGCCAAGGTAGAAAAAATTCATTTTCAACCTTCAGCGTTGGCAAAAAATAAGGCAACCAACGAATGGTATATTTTATCGTCTGCCAACAATGCTTTGGTGGTCACGGATTCTGCTTGGGCAGTAAAAGCGGCTTATCCTTTGCCAAAAACGTCTTTTCGGCAACCCGAGGGAATGGTCTTTGATAACGCAGGTAATTTGTATATTTCCAATGAAAGAGCTAACGGCACTTCAGCGAACATATTAAAATTTATATTTAAGAAAACGAATTAAATCAAATAAAAACTATTGAACATGATTTATACTGAGGGGGGTAGTCTCAAACTACTTTTGGCGGTTTGCCTGCTTTTTAGTATCAGCTTTTTAAATGCACAGGACAGCATTAAGCACCGCCTTATACTGATTGGAGATGCGGGTGAAATCAATCCCGCACAAAAGAAAATTATATCTGAAGCGGCGCGCTTTGTTATTAAAGATAAAACAACAACGCTGTTTTTGGGGGACAACGTCTACCCCAGTGGATTAGGTTTACCTAAATCTTCGGATGAAAAACAAACAAAGGAAATATTACAATCGCAATTCGTCCCGCTTAGAAAAGAAGGATCGTCCGTCTATTTCCTGACGGGTAACCACGATTGGGATAAATTCGGCAAAAACGGGCTTGAAAAAATAAAATATTTTTCCTCCTATATCAATGAACAGAAAGATACCTTACTCAAAGTTGTCCCTCAAAATGGTTGCCCTGATCCGGTTGCGATTCAACTGACCAAAAATTTAGTGGTGATTGTTTTCGACAGTGAATGGTGGGTATATAGTTATGCCAAAGAGAATCCGGATTCGGTATGTACATGTCATACGACAAAAGAAATAATAGAACAATTAACTGATTTGCAATATGCACACCGCGATAAGATGGTAATTTTAGCGGATCATCATCCTTTTGTCAGTAATGGACCGCATGGCGGGTATTTTTCTTTGAAAAACCACATTTTCCCTTTGACGGCAATTAATAAAAATCTTTACATTCCATTGCCCATTATTGGTTCGCTTTATCCGTTTATTCGGTCAAGTTCTTACCATCCCGAAGACATTCAGCACCCCTTGTATCAAGAAATGATTGAACAAGTTAGCTCCGTATTCGAGGATTTTCCGAATGTGGTCAATGTTTCCGGACATGAGCACAGTCTTCAAATGATACAGAGAAATGGTATTCTGCAAATAATAAGCGGTTCAGCATCTAAACTAACCACGGTCAGAAAAAACAACAATCTTTTATACGGTAAAGAAACGCACGGCTTTGTTATAGCCGATGAATTACCGGATAAATCGGTGCGTTTTACCTTCTACGAATTGAAAGGCGAAAGTGTTAATCCGGCTTTTGTATATAACAAAAAACCCGTAGATTACAAAAAATTAGAAAGGAAGGCATTAAAAATGGCGGAAATAAAGGATGATAACATCATCACACAAGCCAATGAAACATTTGATGATGTCAGTAAATTTCATCGCGTCATTTTCGGCGAAAATTATCGCAAAGAATGGTCAACAAAAACCAAATTACCGGTTATCCAGATTTCTTCTATCCATGGTGGTTTGACACCTATGCAACGGGGTGGAGGGCAGCAATCGCGCTCATTACGCTTGATAGATAAAAAAGGTAAAGAATGGTCTATGCGGAGTGTGAATAAATATCCGGAAGCCATTTTACCCACTAACTTACGTCGAACAGTGGCAAAGGATTTAGTATCTGATGCTATGAGTGCGCAGCATCCTTATTCAGCTTTGATAGTACCCGTTTTGGCTGAGGCAGCCGGTGTGCCACACGCTAATCCGATCATTGGTTTGGTGGCTCCCGATTCGACTTTGGGTCCCTATCAAAAAGATTTTGAAAATACCGTTTGCTTATTAGAAGAAAGAGAACCGTTGGGTAAATCAGAGAATACATCCAAGTTATATAGAGAATTATACAAAGACAATGATTTCACTTTAGATAGCACCTTGTATTTAAAATCGAGGCTATTAGACCTTTTAATGGGGGATTGGGATAGGCACGAAGATCAATGGAGATGGGTGGCGAAAGTAGACGGCAATCGAAAGCGCTATACAGCCGTACCTCGCGACCGTGACCAAGTATTCCACGTTATGCAAGGGGCGGTGCCTTCCTTGGCAACTTTGCCCTGGATTCAGCCTAAATTACATAATTTCGATGGCGTAATTAAGAGAATACCCGCTTTTTTTACCCATGGGTCTAAATTAGACAGACGCTTTTTGAATCAATTCAGCTATGAACAATGGATGAAAATAACCAATGACTTTACGGCGGCTATGACAGACGACGTTTTAGAAAAAGCTCTGAAACGCTTACCTGTGGAGTCGTATGAGATACGCCATATTGAATTGCTCAATAAGTTAAAAGTAAGAAGGGCAAATATGGCAAAAGCGATGTCTCAGTATTATCACTTTTTAAATAAAATAGTGGACATACAAACTTCTAACAAACATGAATTGGTAGAATTATCTGATGGCCCCGATAAGAGTTTAACGGTCAAGATTTTTAAAATATCAAAAGAAAGAAAAATAGAACAACAGTTGTATAATAAAACCTTTCTCCCAAATGACACTAAAGAAGTCAGGATTTTTACTGAGGGGGGTAATGATAGTGTGATTGTTAACAATCATTCTGATGTAGCAGTAAGACTGATTGGTGGAAGTGGAGCGAATAAATACGTTTTTTTACATTCTAACAAAGTTGTAAATGTTTATGAACTTGAACAAAATGCCCAACTTATAGCATCTCATGACAAAATGCAGATGCACGTTTCAAAAAACCCGACTTATATTGCTTACTCGGCTACGAACTTATACAACAAGACGATACCGGGAATTAATGTGGGTTATAATGTAGATGATGGCTTTCTTTTAGGTGCCTCTGTAAAGTTTGTCAATCAGGGTTTTTTAAAAAATCCTTACAGTAATACACAACAACTTACGTTAACTAAAGCCTTATCAACGGAGGCTTATAACTTTAAATATGTCGGAGAATGGTTAAAGGTTTTTGGCAGATATGATTTTGTGATGCAAGCCAAAGTATTAGCACCGTCCAACACTCAAAACTACTTTGGCTTAGGCAATAATTCGGTCTTGAACAAAAGCGACAATTTTGAGCGATTTTACAGAACGCGTTTTAATATCTTTAGGGTTGACCCCGCATTGAGATGGCGCACAGGGCAAGCAACAACCATGTCATTTGGACCTGCCATCGAGTATTATCGTTTCAATAAAAAAGATAGTGTTGGGCGTATTGTTGCTCAACCGTCATTGATTGGTACTTATGACAGCAGTACCATCACTCAAAGCAAGGCTTTTACAGGTTTGGTATTTGATCTGGATTTCGATAATCGGAACAATCCTATGTTAACCACATTGGGAGCGCGGTTCAACTTAAGAGCCCAAGCTTTTAAAGGATTAAACGATATTTCAAGATCCTATATGCAAGTCACTTCAGAATTGTCTATCTATCAAAGATTAGACAGAAATGGACTTTTTACGGTATCTAATCGTTTAGGCGGCGGCTTTACAGTGGGTAAAACTACTTTTTATCAAAGTCTCTTTTTGGGCGGTCAACGCAGCCTTTTAGGATACAGGCAATATCGTTTTGCCGGTTCTCACATGTTATACAATAATTTCGAACTCCGTTTCAAAATTGCAGAAGTCAGCAGTTATATTTTGCCCGGGCAATTGGGTCTTATAGGGTTTTATGATGTAGGTAAGGTGTGGGCAAAAGATTATGACAGCGATACTTGGCATCAGGGCATAGGGGGTGGTATATATTTTGTGCCTGCCCAACTGGCTGTTTTTAGATTGGTGGCGGGTCATTCTAAAGAAGGCTGGTATCCTTATTTCACCATGGGTTTCCGGTTTTGAAAAATAAAAATATTTTTACAAGGGGATTAAACCTCCATTTGTTTTAAGTCAATTCCTATGAAAATGAGTAGTATAGCGCCTTCGCCCACAAAAAAGAAGTCTTTTTTTACAACGCTTGATATTGTGACTTCATTGAGACCCTATAAGCATCATATAGAGGCATTATTGGACAATGAAGAAACTATCAAAGCCGGTTTTTATCAGTTTATTTTGAATAATATCAGCAAATACCCTGAATTGGAAAAACCGTTTAATTTAGATGATTTTGGGCAATTTACAGAAGCGTTAGAGTTTATATATGCTACGCTATCGTATGATTTGTTGAGTACTGAAAGTGATAATCTGTGGGCTTTCAGTACTCCCTTTCAACCAAAAGTATTTTATTGTACCCCCGCTTTGTATAATATCGTGAATGGGGATAATAAAATGGCAGAACTCAACAATATCATAGACAATAGTTTGTCTGAAATTCAAGAGTTACGGCTTATTTATTCTTTTATTTTGTATAGATTATATGGTTATGAGTCTCCTGAAAACGATATGTATTATTCGTTTATGGATGAATTAACCGGCTTACAAAAGTATTATTTAATAAATTTTGATTTTAAATTTGTGGAGCTTCATACTGAGGGGGTATTGCCAAAGTTAGATTTTGAGACATTGCATGCCTATATGCAAAATGAGAATGAATTGCAGGAGTTAAAGCAGATTTTACCTCTAAAGAATTTCAAATTTGAAGGGTTTTCAATACTGAGATGCAAAGATGTGAAAACCCAACATTTGGTGAGTAACATAGAAAACCTCATTTCAAATCGTGAAAATCAAGACGCCCAAATTGTCTATGAAGAGATTATTCGTTCTTTGAAAATTGTCATTCAAAAAAGTGAGATTGAAATCGGTCTTTTGCCATTTTTAAAAATCAACAACCAATTTGTTTTCGATAATAGCCTCAGTAACAATAGTATAATTGCGAATACAAGGGTCAATAATGACGCTGAACAAAGCGTTTATAGTGAAGATGTCTATCAATATTTTAAAAATCCCAAACCGCTGTATTTTAATGACCTCTCTAAAGGAGAAGAAGAAAAATACCCTTTTCTAACAAATATCCGGGCAAAAGGAATAGCGTCGTTGGTGTTATTACCGGTACTTGTCAATAAAAAACTAACGGGTTTGATTGAGCTATACGCTAAAAAGAAAGGCGCTATTAATAAAAATGACATAAGTTTACTCAATATCGTGTTGCCACAAATCGGTCAGATGTTTCAAAATAATATCAATGAATTTGAGGCAAATATTGAAAATGTTATCAAGCAAAATTTTACTTCTTTGCACCCTTCTGTGCAGTGGAAATTTAATGAAACGGCGTGGCTCTATATCAGAGACAACTCCAACGATAATGCCACTTCGGAGCTGAGAAAAATACAATTTAAAGAGGTTTACCCGTTATATGGTGCTATTGACATTCGCAATTCAACCCTTGAAAGAAACTTAGCCGTCCAAAAGGATATGCTAAAACAGTTGAGTTTATTAAAGGAAACCTTGCTCAATATCAGTAAAAAGGTAAAACTCGACTTGATACAAGAAATGCTTTTTGAGTGTAAAAAATGGACAAAATTAGTGGGTGATTTCATTAATTCTTCGGAAGAATACGGACTTAATAACTTTTTGACTTTAGAAGTAGAACCGTTATTGCGCCATTTGAAAGAAAATCTTCCGGAAACACAAAAGGTAATTGACTTATATTTGGATGCCACTTATGAAATAGGAGGAGTGACATATGAAAACCGAAAAAAATTAGAAAAGTCTATCAAGTTGATCAATAAAGTAATCAATAATCATTTAGAAGCAATGGTGAAGGATTTACAACTGGCTTATCCTTTTTATTTTGAAAAATTCAGAACGGACGGAGTGGAGTATGACATTTACATCGGGCAATCCATCGCTCCTGACCGACCCTTTGATGTATTATATTTAGCCAATGCTCGGTTGTGGCAACTTAAATCTATGGCGTCTATTGTCCGAATCAGTCAACAGTTGTCGCCTCAATTACCTACTTTTTTGGAGACAACGAACCTCATTTTTGCGCATTCAAACGCCATTGATATTAGTTTCAGGAACGATGAAAGGCGTTTTGATGTAGAAGGCGCTTACAATATCCGATATCAAATGATTAAAAAGCGAATTGACAAAGTCAATATAAAAGATACTGAAGAACGATTGACGCAGCCGGGTAAAATTGCAATTGTCTATTTTAATCAAAAAGAGGCAGATGAATATATCAGATTCATCAATTCCCTTATCGTGCAAGATGTATTTACCGATAGCCTTGAGTATTTGGATTTAGAAGATTTGCAGGGGGTAGCCGGATTAAAAGCGTTACGGGTCAGTGTGAAAGTGCCCTAAAATTTACCTTTTATTCACTTAAATTTAAAATATAATATCAAGTTATGAAAACGAAGCATATCATTTTTTCAATTCTGTTACTTTCAACGGTCATTGAAAGTCAAGCACAAGATAACAAAGTACTCGATAGCTTAGTGAAAAGAAATGTTTATCACATCAAGTGGAAAAATGATGCTTGGGGTGTTGGTCTGGGGGCTGGTATTCTTGCGTTTGGTTATTTTTTAGAGTTAAAAGCGGTGAAAGCAACTCCAGATGGTATTACAGAGTTAGATAAAGCGAGTATAAGACCATTTGATAGAGGAGCTATTGGCAATTATTCCGCCTCCTCTCAAAGAATAAGCGATATCATGCTTTTTACTTGCGTAGCATTACCGGTCACCACCTTTATTAGTCAAAAAGGTAAAATTGAGACCAGAACAGTTCCGGTTATGGTCTTTGAAGCCTATACCATCAACGGTGGAGTAACAAGCACTATGAAAGCTTTATTTAAAAGATACCGCCCTTACACCTACAATTCCACTTTGACGGTACAACAAAGAGTGAACGGCAGTGCTCGAGAATCGTTTCCATCCGGGCATGTCAGCAATACGGCAGTAGCTTCTTTTTTAACGGCGCGAATTTTCACCGATTTGTACCCTGATACTAAACTGAAGCCTCTTATCTGGGGAACTGCGGCTGCTATACCGGCGGTGACAGGTTACTTGCGATATAAAGCCGGCAGACATTTCCCAACCGATATCATTGCCGGATATGTTATCGGCGCATCTATCGGTTATTTGGTTCCCGGATTGCATAAAACTAAAAATTTATCAATAATTATATCTTCTGCGAATACCACAGGGGTTGTAATTACTTTTTAGACATGTAAGCGCAATACTTAGGGGTATGACGAAAAGGATAAAAATGTAACGCAGTGTTATCAAGGTATTAAAACCCTCGCAAAAACGGGGAAATGGTCAGATGAAAAGAGCCCGCCCCACGTTTCGCTCAAAGTAGCGTGTTGCAAAACGGGTATTTTTTTACGCGTAAAAATATAGTCAATCGGTTGGTCAGACGTTTCTTTTGATTTAAAACCATTGAACGTGCCGGTGGGTCCATAATGGTTCGTCGCAGATAAGACTTTTGTATCCAATAATTTCAAAGGATTGGTTGCCTCAACGAGGACTTTTATCGGTTCGTCATCGGGCTGTGCATTAAAATCGCCTGTGATAATAGCGTGAGAAGAGCCCGCAATTTTATTCACTTGTTCCAAAATCATCTTTGCACTTTCCCGTCTTGCCACTTTACCGATGTGGTCAAAATGCGTATTGAAAACAAAAAACGTCTTTTTTGTCAGCTTATCCTTCATTTTTGCCCAAGTGACGAGGCGGGTTATTGCCGCATCCCAACTTTTACTTCCTGCTACTGAGGGGGTTTCCGACAACCAAAAAGTTTGGGATTGTAAGACCGTCAATCGGGTGGTATCATAAAAAATGGCGGAATATTCCCCCTTAGTTTTACCATCATCTCTGCCAACCCCCACATATTTAAAACGAGGCAGCCTCTCTTTCAAATCCACAATTTGCTCATGCAAAGCCTCTTGCACACCAAGAATATGCGTTTCGTGAAATAAAATTTGCGCTGAGGCATTGTCTTTTCGGTACAACCATGCATTCGCACTATCTCGCAGGGTGCTGTAACGGATGTTGAAAGTCATAATATTCAAGTGCTTTTGAGCCTGTATCTGACTTGACATGTTTAAAAAAAGAAGGATTAGGAGGTAGTTTTTCATAAAAACAAGAATTTTAAGTTCGTTTTGTATATTTCCAAATAGCCCAAGTGGATAATAAAAAACAAACGATTGAAACTGTATAGTTAAGAAAAGTAAGAGATAACGATGTGTCTTGATGACTGCTACTCAAAACAAAAAAGGTATCGTTAGTCGGAGTGGCATTGATGCCGCCCATATTGGCGGAAAATAGATACCGCTGCGCCCAATTATTGCCCAAATGAATACCGATGGGAAAATATAAGGTATTCGATTTCAATAATGCAGTAGCAAATAAAAAATGACCAAAACCGGTGGTTATCAAACCCAACATCAAGCTCCAATTGCCCCAAGCATTGAGGGCAATCCAGTGATAAAAAATGAATAAAAACGCAAAAATGATATTCGCTTTTGCAATACCCACATGAGTAATTGTTTTTTCAAAACAATATCCTCTGAATATCAATTCTTCATTTAAAACGCTGACAATCAAGAAGAAAAGACCCCCTATAATTAAAAACCAGTTTGCGTTTGGGTTGATTTTAAGGCTTAATCCATTCTGAAAAGATTGCAACAAAAGCAATAAGGAGAAAAAAACGATACCGATAATAAGGCCCTTTGGCAAATAAGAAACAGTACCCGAAGTGATATTTAATCCCAATTCGGAGAGATTTTTTCCTTCTTTTTTATACAAATATCCTGTTAAAGCTAAAAGAGCGATAGGTGCTAACATATTTCCAAGAGTTGTATTCCCAAATTGCGGACTTGGTATCATCGGGAATACCACGATAATTGCAAAAAATAGCAGGAATAAAAGCCCTGTTTTTAAGCCGGGTTCTGTTTTTAAATCATTCATAGTTGAAAATAATTTTGCTCAATTCACCAAAAAATGTACAATTCGACAAGCATTCCCCGTACTTTTAGGGTTCTTTTCAGTACTCATTTTTAACTGCAACGTATGTTTGCCTTCCGTTAAACCGGCGCCCAAAATCAAATACCACGGCAAATGCAACTGCCCACTCCATGGCGTATAAAGGTCTATATTTTTTAAAGGCACATTGTCAATCGAATACGAAATAATACCAGCATCTGCGCCCGAGACAATAGAAATCCCTACCGCCGTGCCTTCAAAATTTAAAAATAATGAACTTTCGGTGTCGTTGAAATAAGCATCGGCACATTCACAAAACCTTCACGCGTGGGTAGTCTGTCTGTGGGTTTCCAATTTTTATCGAGTGTCCATTGAGCATCATATTGAGCGTTTTCAATGGGATAATATTTGCCTTTTGTAAAACTGTTTGAATTTAAAAAATTGCGTTGTAAAATATTGTTTTTCAATGTTTTAGAATTATTAAAACAATCATTCAAAAGGCTTTTTATGGTTGAAAAATACACTTCTTGCCCAAATACTGAGGGGTGTAAATCTTTGAAATCATCCTCCCAACTGAACTCTTTATTCAGCATTCTATCCCGCACTTCTTTTGCCAAATTGATAGATGGCAATTGATAATATTCGGCGACTAATTCATGGTTTTTTACTTCAATCGGTTCTATGCCATTATCATAATCTTTCGTTTTATCGGGGTCAGCGAAAGACATCATTACTACATCCATATTCGGATTCGCCGATTTTGCGTGTTGGATAATACCTTCCAAAGCCAGTATTTGGGTTAAACTATCCGTCCCATTTGCCCTATCATTCACAGCCGCCTCAACGAAAAGCAAGTCAATTTTACCCGAATCCAACAGATCCCTTTGCAACCTAAAGGCATGAGGCAAACTGCCCAAAGAAGGGATTCCTGCTGCAATAAAACGAAATTCAGTCTCCGGAAAAAGCTCTTTTAGATAATCAGCCGTTTTGGTACGCCAACCTTTATTGTAAGTAATCGAGCCGCCGAGAAAAGCAATCGTTGCTTTTTTATTTTCAGTTATTGTTTGAAAGGTGCTTTTTAAGCCGTTTCTAACGGTGAAATAATCTTTATTGGGCAATGGTTGATTAAAAGTAAAATCCTCATTGGAATTTTGATAGACTATTTTTGTATAATCATCTTTTTCATATAAAATCCCAATTTGGTTGTTTTGCTGAATGACCAAATCGGAATAAGCCGAACGGTCCTCGCAAATCACTTTCTTAATCCGCCACGTTTTACCATCATCAAGGCTGGCGTATAAAGTCAAATTTTCTCGCTTTGTGCTGTGGTTGAGGTTTGAAAAAAGCAACACATTTTGACCTGTTTTTGTCATAAAATTAATCATACTCCCTTCGCAAACAGGGTCAGGCAACTGTTTTTCAATGTAAAAAGTGTCCCATTGTTCACCCGCATTTTTACTAAAAGCCAGGAGGCGGTGCTTGCTATCGCCCGATTGGTTGCGGATATTCATCAAAATTCCACCATTTGACAACTCGGCGGCGGTACTTTCGTTGCTACTTGGGTAATTTACTGAGGGAGTAATTTTCCATGTTTTACCGTGGTCATCGCTGTAAAAACCGTGCGCCATATAGTCGTGTGCATTCGGTTTGGGTTCGCCTTCCGAATGATTGGCAGCAATAAAAAGCCGTCCTTTGTACTTACCTTTGGTGAGTTGCAAGGCATGACCGGGCGTATTGGCATAGCTGCGCCAATCCGATGTCGGATTTGAGATGTCGGATTTCGGTAAGGTTCCGACATCCGACATCCTAAATCCCAAATGCACTGCAGGGGTGATATTCACGGGTTTCGACCATGTTTTACCATTATCAAGGCTTGTTTTATACCAGACTTCTCTAATTGCTTTGCCCTCTCGCACGGCTTGTTCGGAAGCGTTTGTGCCTTTATTATAGCATAAAAACAACCGCCCATTTTTATATTTTTTATCCAATAAATCAAAAACAGGCGCCGGATTTCCTGCTTGAAAAGTATCATTTTCGGCGACAATTTCCAATTTGCCCCACGTTTTACCGTTGTCATTACTGCGTTTTAAAACAATTCTCACGTCGCCGTGGTCACCGCAATTATGCTTCCGGGCTTCGCAAAACGCCAAAAGTTCACCGTTAGGAGCTTTCACAATGGCAGGTATGCGATAGCATAAAAAGCCGTCGTTGCCGTTTTGGAATACCGGGATTTGAGCAAGGCTCATTTGTGAAATTAGGCATAAAAAGGATATGAATGGATAAAATTTGGTTATCATTTTCGCTGTTTTTATAAAAATACTGAGAGGCATCACCGTAGCACTACCCAAACATATCCTTCCGCAGGAATCGAAACGGCCATATCAACGCTATAATCCCGATTTAATTTATAGGTTTTAGCACTACCCTGCCCTATGCTAATCTTCGTTTTATCGGTCAAACCCGTATAGTACAAAGGCAGTTTTATTGTCCGCAAAATAGGCTCTTTCAAAGGATTATACAATAAAATAAAGCCTTTTTCTTTCAAATTCGGATTGACGTGCATGATGCCGTCCCAATCCCGTCCATCGGCTCGGCGGAGGTGAATAATGTCAGAATTGAGTATATCGCGGTACTTTTTATACCAATCTATTGTCTCTTTCACCACCTTTTTTGTGGCTTCGGTATCGTACAATCTGGGACCCCGATAACAGGCTTGAACCCCCGCCCCGTAGTACTGAAACATCAATTGTTTGTAATCCGATAAGTGTTCACTGAGAGGTTCTAAAATAGCCTCTTCGGTGCCGCCTTGATACTTGGTCAAAGGCACAAAACCCCAACCCATCGAAGGTGTTTTATCCCAAGTACCGTCATAGATATTTTGTCTGTTTAAAATTTTCTGTTGCGCTCTGGACAGTGAAAAATTGACTTCCCGATACCCCAACGCAATTTTGTGCGAACCATCTAAAAAATACCAATCGGGCGCATTGATATACACGCCTTTGGCATTCAAACCTTGATAAAACTGCTTTTGCATCTGCATTTGCACCCATTGCGAATCGTCCAAACCCTTATGCCCTGGGTGTTTGGTCGAAGCACAGACATCACCCGGATAGGGCCCATCATGTTCGAGTATATCAAACCCCGTTTTTTCGATAAAATTATTGAGTTTTTTAAGGTATTCAATACCCCATTTACTTGCCAAACAAGGCGCATGACCAAAAAAAGCGCCTTTATCAGGCAAGCCTGTTACGGGGTCAATCACATCATTTTCATCATCAATTCTGCGGCTGCTGAAAAGGGAATAACCACCCAATTTGATGCCTTTGCTATGGGCATAATCCGCTAATTCTTTGAATTTATCAATATTCGCCTCCGAATCATCTTCCATATTCAAACCACTCCCAAAGCTCAAAATCACCATTTCGTAACCCGTTTCGGCACATTGGTCAATAACGCTTTTGACTTTTAAAGGGTCAGTGCTGACCAAGTGCATAAAAATGGGGTTTTGGCTTGTCCAAGGAAATAAGGTTTGATACATTTTTCGGCGTGCCAAACCATTGCGTTCGCGGTCGTAAGAATCAAAAATGAGTTCATAAGAACGGATGGATTTGTAGATCTCATTAGGTTTTAAATCAATGCCCACACCCAAAAACGGGTACACTTCCACCACGCACGGCGTTTCATAATTATAATTCACTTGCGAGGTATAAGAACTGTCAATTGACCAATGTGTGGCTTGATCGGATAGCTCATAGCGCATCGCATTGTTGTACGCAAAGTTATTTTCAATATAAAGTTTTTGCGGCTTTTTCATCTTCTCTGGCTTTCCCACTACGGCAGATTCTTCTTCCACCAAAGCCATCATTTCATGGACTACTTGATTGATTTTCAAAGGTTTATCACTTTTGTTTTCAATGCTCAACCATTTGCTTAAAACAGGAATGCCGTCAAAAATCTCATAATGCACCACTACTTCAATGCCTTTTATCTCCAATACTGAGGGGGTAAAAAACAACTTCAAATGCTTGCCCGTTGGCAGTTTTTTATTAGAAGCCCACGTTTGACAAGTCCATGGGAAATGGGGTTGCACCTCCCCTATTTCATAGCGTTGATATTGAAAATCAGTCTCTTTTTTAGTAAAATTAGGTATCCAATCTTCCAACAAATAAGCGTGTTCTTTTTGACCGTATAAGCCGCCCACATTATAGGTTTTTCCATCTAAAACAATCCTTGCTTCGGGTCTGACGGAGCGGATAAACTGCTCGCCTGTTACCAAGTTTTTAAAACTTGTGGTACTCGCATTGGGCAATATATGGATGCGTCTCGAAATCAAGCCATTGTTGAGTTCGAGGGATTTATCGCCTATTTTTATTTCGCTGCGTTGAGTAACGGGCGCAATCAGCCAATCTTTGACTACACTTTGGGCTTGAGTGTTGTTCGTGTAAAGTCCAATAAACGCTAAAAGGAATAGTGTAGTTTTCATTTTTTTCATAGGAATAATGGATTTATTCATAACAATAAGGTGCTTCCTCAATCGTCAATTGTCTGATATTATCCAGGACGTGTTGCATATAATTCTTCCAAATTACCTTTGTAAAAAGCCAATGAAAGGGGTAAAATATTATACTGTTTGAAAACATCGTGTATTTATATCTGATCTCAATTTTGCCTTCTTCAAGTTGCTTCGTAAACCATTCTCCTTGAAACTTCTCAAAACCCATTGTCCAAGTTTTGAAGTCAGAAATTTCTATTTTCCAATAGGCGTTTTCCTTTCTCTCCAGTACTTTATCAAGCGACGATTCGCCCCCTTTGAATGCCAGACTTTTTGCCATAAAAACTTTTTTGCTCCCGCCCACTTGTCCCCAAGTGTCATCCTCAGTGCAATGAGTCACTCGGGGCGTAATGCCATAACCCGTATGCACTTTTGTAATATCACAAAGCATCGGACTTTTAAACGCCCGTTCTAAAGTTGTTTCAAATACCGCTGTTATTTCTGTTGTTGTTTGCATTAAATCTTATTAAAGTGTTCATAATCAATATTTTCACATCACTGACTAATTTTAAAAACCCAAGCATAATCCACCAATTTTTGCCGCCGAGTATTGGGGATACTGAGGGGTATCTCAATTTTTATTTGACCATTATTTTCTGTCCATTTTAAATTTTCAGAAGCACCCATCAAGCTAATTTTAGCATTTTTATCAAGTTTCAAATGATTGATTTCAACGCTTTGGGGCATTGCTTCGCCTTCATCAGCTCTATAAATCGCATAAATGGTATTGCCTTTGTGGGTAAATTCCAATTTGCCTTGTTTGCCAATAGTGTTGTCGCCGACAGTGCCGTAAATAGCTTCACCGTTCACATCCATCCATTTGCCGATTTCTGCCAAACGGGTATAGGCTTCGGGATGAAAATCGCCTTCGGGGCTGGGGGCAACATTGAGTAATAAATTGCCATTTTTAGAAGCAATATCCACTAAAATATGAATCAATTTTCGGGCAGATTTGTAGTTTTCTTGGGGAATATAACTCCATGAATCGCCCATGGTCATACACGTTTCCCAAGGGATTGCCATGTATTCATCGGGGATTTGATGTTCGGGGGTGACGTAGTTTTCAAATTCGCCTGTGACGGTTCTATCCACTATAATAAGTCCGGGTTGCAATTCACGCCCGCGTCGGGCAATACGCGCCATATCAATATCTTGGTCAAAAGGAATGGTTCTTTGCCATGAGATAGCGGTATCAATCGTGCTGAACGGGCGCACCCAACCGCCATCGAGCCACAAAATGTCCATTTTACCATAATCGGTCATCAATTCCTCGATTTGGTTGTAAGTGAATTGCTTAAATTTATTCCATTTTTCGGGATACTTTTGGGGTGGATAACTCGAATTTCTATCTTTTGGTGGAAAATACGACCACCAATAATCAGGACAATGCCAGTCAGGTTTTGAAAAATACGCCCCCGTCATAAAACCATCGTTGCGGAAAGCATTAAAAATCTCCTTTGCCACATTGCTGCGTGGATTCGATTTGTAAGGCGAATTGGTGATTTTATAATCCGTGTATTTTGTATCAAACATACAAAACCCATCGTGGTGTTTGGTCGTGAAAACCACGTATTTCATCCCCGCCCCTTTAGCCGCTTTTGCCCATTTTTCGGGATTAAATTGGGTGGGATTGAAGCTGTATTGCAAAGCTTCATACGCTTTTTTGTATTCATACCAATTCTCTTTGTAGGGACCCCGACGCTCGCACCAGCCTTCATCTTCGGGACAGAGACTCCAACTTTCGACGATGCCCCATTGGCTATACGTGCCCCAATGCATCAACAAGCCGAATTTGTTGGTACTCCATTCTTTTAGTTTGGCTTGTACTGAGGGGTCAGTTGGAATGCTGTATTTTGAATGGTTTTGGTCAGCGTGTTGTTGAGCGGAGAGATTATATAGACAAAATAAAAACATGCCTAAAAAGTAGCGTTTTTTCAACATATTGATGCGTTTTAAAAAATATTTGATTTCGGATAAAAATATAAGCATAGTGCTTTTAAAAGTATCTTTGAGGAAAGGATGTTTTCAATAAGAGCCGGTAAATTTAGCAAACTTAATAAGAAAATTAATAAAGATTATTGACTTTTACTAAAAGTATTATAAATGAAGAAAAAGAATATAAATGTAAAGTATTTTGAATTTGAATCGCTGAATGAAATCTCAGAAACGCACCAAAAACTAATTGACAAAGCTATCAATATTGCCAAAAAATCATATTCTCCTTATTCAAAATTTCCGGTCGGTGCAGCGGTTTTGCTCGACAACGGTAAGATGTATGCGGGCAATAATCAAGAAAACATCTCGTTCCCATCCGGTACGTGTGCCGAAAGAACGGTTGTAAATTATGTGCATGGTAATTTTCCCCACAATAAAATCAAAGTTATCGCTATCACGTGTTTAAAATCGCTCTCCAGGGTGCCCATTTCACCTTGCGGCTTTTGCCGACAAGTCCTTGTAGAAATAGAACAACATCAAGGTGAAAATATTAGCGTGATTTTACATAAAATGGGCGGTTCTACGTATGTGTTCGAGTCCGCTTTGTCGCTATTGCCATTGGCTTTTGACGATGATATTTTGAAACACTGATAAAGATTTATCAATCACTTTCAGAACATCGGGGTTGCCCACACGTCTGAACCTGTTGGCAGAAGCGACGCTATACCAATATTGCTAAAAGGTAAGGATTTTTTCGTTTTATAATATTTTTTGTTTTTGAGACGATACTGAGGGGGTACTTTTTTAAGAGTATCTAAACCAACAAATTATGAGATTGACTCGGTGGAAACAATAAATCAAGCGAATTGGGTTTGATTTTAAAAATCGGTCCTTTCTCCACGACGCTTCCTGTTGTTTTTCGTTTTATCAAATGGTAGAGTGTGATAATTCCTTGTTCTAAAAGAATATCAAACTGTGATACAATTGGCTTCTTTGTGTGTTCAACTTTTTTGTACTGAAAATACTCTTTCCCATCAATAATTTTTGAATTTAAATAATTTTTTCTCTACTCCCCTTCCGCAAGCTTTCTACCACTATTTCTAAAAGCATTAATAAAACGCACGTGTTTATATTAGGCTTTGGCTAAGACATGTTCTACGCGCTAACACTTATATTTTTCTAAAAAACACGAATTTCGTCTCATAAAACTCAAAACAATCTTCTATTCTGTTTAAATTGCTCCCGAATATGCGATAAAATAATTTTGTCATCAACGAAACGAACCAGCATGAAGATGTATCCAACGCTCCTGATCACACTGGGTTTTTGGGCTTTGCCTTATTGCACCACGGCGCAAAACGGTTCGCTCAGTGAACGCCCTTCCACGCAGGCCACTCTATTGCAAACTGAACCCGTTATAGACGGCAATGTTTTGGGGGATCTTGTTTGGGCAAGAGTGCAATCTTTTGGCGATTTGCGCCAACTGCAACCCCAATCGGGGCAACCGGCTTCTGAAAAAACGGATATTCGCATTGGTTATACGGCAACTACCTTTTATTTATCGGTCGTTTGCTACGATGCCAATCCCAAAGGGTTAATCATTTCGGATGCCCGCCGCGACGCACCGTTGGACAATACCGACGCTTTTTTATTTATTCTGGATACCTACCACGACAGTCAAAATGGGTTTGTCTTTGGCACAAACTCGGCAGGGGTGGAATACGATGCTCAAGTGGACAATGAAGGGCAAGGCAATTTTAGCAACAACCGACAACAAGGCGGGGTTGTGGGCGGATACAATCTGAATTGGGATGCTTCGTGGACGGTAAAATCAGTTGTTGGGGAATTTGGTTGGAGTGCAGAATTTGCGATTCCGCTGCGCACTTTGCGGTTTGCAACGGGTAAGGATGTTGTTTGGGGCGTCAATTTTCAGCGCAATATTCGTAAAACCAATGAAGTGGCTTATTGGGCGCCTTTGCCTATTCAGTTTGATATAAAACGATTGTCGCTGGCGGGCGATTTGCGGGGTTTGAATTTGCAAAGCCCGGGCAATTTGAAAGTGATTCCTTATGTGTTAGGTCAAGTCTCGAAGGATTATACCGCAAACCCTTCTAAAACCAAATTCACTCCCGAAATTGGGGGTGATGTAAAATTTAGTGTCACCCCCAGTATCACGCTCGATATGACCTACAACACCGACTTCGCCCAAGTAGAAGTAGATGAACAGCAAGTAAATCTTGACCGTTTTAACCTCTTTTTTCCCGAAAAACGCCCTTTCTTTTTAGAAAATGCAGGATTGTTTTCCGTAGGCAGTACCGGTGAGGTGGACTTGTTTTTCAGTAGGCGCATCGGTATCGGCAGCAGTGGCAATATTGTCCCTATCATCGGCGGGGCGAGACTGTCTGGCAAAGCCAAAAACACGAATTTGGGTATTTTAAGCATGTTTACCGACGATGTGGAAGCCTCTAAAATTCAGAAAAACAATTTTACGGTAGCGCGGGTCAATCAACAATTTGGGGCGCGCTCGTCTCTTGGCGGTTTGCTTGTTAACCGCAAAGGTCTTGGCGATTTGCCGGATGATAGAAATGGCACTTTTGCACTGGACGGCAAATTGGGTTTGGGTAAAAAAGCCCAATTGTCAGGATATATTGCCAAAACTTCAACGCCCGGAGTGACAAAAGGCGACCATTCTTTTAGATTTCAAAGCCAATATGAATGGAATGGGTGGATTCTTAACGCTGCTTACACCGAAGTTGGGGAAGGTTTCAATCCCGAAGTCGGTTTTTTGCTGCGGGAAGATTTTCGTAAACCAGAAGCGTTGATTTACAAAGCCATTCGGATGAACAATAAATTTGGCTTATTGGAAATTCGCCCTCACACTTCTTGGCGCGGCTATTGGGATTTTCAAGGGCAATTGGTCACCAGCTTTTTACACGTGGACAACCATTGGGAATTTACAAGTGGTACCGAAATTCACACAGGTATCAACTTTACGAGCGAGGGCGTGTATAAACCGTTTGACATTTCAAAAGGCGTGACTGTTCCCGTGGGCATGTACAATCACAAAGAAGCCCAAATTGTGTTTTTCACGAATCAAAGTAAGCCTGTTTACATCAGTACCCGCCACGTTTTGGGTGGTTTTTTTGGGGGAAAACGATACAACAACTCCATTACCTTGGGTGTCCGGGTGGGTGATAAATTTAATTCCGAATTTATTCTCAACCGCAATGATGTGAATTTGCCATATGGCGATTTTAAAACGAATATCGTTCGGACACGGCTCTCCTATTCTTTTACACCGCGTCTGTATGTCCAAAGTTTGGTACAATACAACAGTGTTGCCGATGCGTGGTCAGCCAATTTTCGCATTGGCTGGCTAAAACAAGCCAATACCGGTTTGTTTTTAGTTTTTAATGCCACCACGCTTAAAAGCGAGCCGAACAATAGGAGTTTTATTGTAAAATATTCAAGAATGTTTGATGCGTTGAAATAGCACGCCTACAATTTAACTCCATCTGCTGAAACTGCGCGGCGGCGTGAAGAAAATGTGCGGTAATGCAATACATTGTTCAAGATTTGGGTAGGCTTTTCATTGACAAAAATAGATTTTATTGTTGGTAATGAACAAATGATAAAATATATATATTTTTTTTATAACACATAGGCTCATAGAGCACATAGTTTTTATCAAAAACCATGTGCTCTATGAGC
>JANPGW010000041.1:0-2009 GCA_031424115.1 Saprospiraceae bacterium
TTACCAAATCATCATTGTTGCCATTTGTTTTATTTTAAATATGAATGATGGCATTGATGTATTGGTCGTCTCTTTTACAGGTTCAGAAATCGTGAAAGAATGGGCACTGTCGAATACCCAACTGGGTGCTATTTTCAGCGCAGGCTTAGCGGGTATGACCGCAGGATGCCTTTTGTTGGCGCCGTTTGGCGATACAATAGGCAGAAGAAAGGTTTTTTTAATCTCCGTAGCGCTTATTACTACGGGTATGTTCGGAGTCTTTATCTCACAGGCTTACTGGCAAGTATTGGTTTTTAGGGTAATTACCGGCTTAGGCATCGGGGGCATTTTGCCGACGATGGCATCCGCTACCTCCGAATTTTCAAACAATAAAACGCGCGATTTTAACGTCGGTTTGATACAAGGAGGCTGGCCTTTGGGGGCGATTTTGACGGGTTTTTTCATCAATGCAACTTTGGCAGATTATGGCTGGCGATTTGCTTTTCTTGTTGCTGGACTGGTGTCATTGGCTATGTTGATTGCCGTGTATTTTTTCATGCCTGACTCTTTAGCGTTCTTGAGTAAGAAACAAACTAAAAATGCACAAGGACAAATCAATAATTTATTAGGAAAAATGGGGCACTCCGAGCTTTCAGATATCGAATTTGGGATTTCGGATAACCTCAATCCCGAATCCAAAATCAAAAATCCGAAATCGGATACCCCCTCAGTACCCATCAAAGATTTGCTGCTTCCCGAATACAAAGAATCCACAATTCGGCTTTGGCTCGGCATTTTCTTTGGGTTTTTGACTCTTTATACTTTAATGAGTTGGGTGCCAAAAATTGCCACCGAGGCGGGGATGTTACCAGAACAAGCAACTTATGTCGGCATGGCACTCAATTTAGGCGCTTTTACGGGTGTTGTTGCCATGGGTCTATTCATCAGTCGTTTTGGTGCACGCAAAGTAATTTTAGGGTTCATGCTCATTGCTTTCACCATCATGATAGCTTACGCCAATTTAAAACTGACATTTGGACTGATGTTCGGGCTTATTTTCTGCATTGGCTTTTTTGTTCAAGGCGGTTTTAACGCATTCTTCCCCACAGCTACACGGATATACCCCTCAGCAATGCGCTCTACGGGTGTGGGTTTGGCGTTCGGTATTGGTCGTTTCGGGGCGATATTGGGTCCTCAAATATTCGGTATTTTGCGCGATTCGGGCATGGGTATAGCCACATTATTCACTCTTTTTTCGTTGCCTTTATTGGTCGCAGCCTACATGGCTTTTACTATTCCTTCTAAAAATTTGAATTAAAAAATATGTTACAAGAGTCTTTAAAACCATCAAATCCTCTTTCTGATAACGCAACAGAAGACATAAAACACAGCCATTCAATAGAGATGGTTCGAGTAGAAATTGACGATATTGACAGTCAAATCCTTAAATTATTGGGCAGACGAATGCAATGTGCGCAAGCCATCGGAGCATATAAAAAAGAGCACAATTTGCCCATTTTACAAGTTGCCCGTTGGCAGGAAATTTTGAATATTGCTGTTCAAAAAGGACAAGAATTGGATTTGAGTGGTACGTTCGTGACGCAATTTTTAACGGCAGTACATGATGAGTCAATTCGGCATCAGACTTTAGTGGTGAAAAGCGCAGAATGAAATATTGGAGAATCATAAAAGTCAAATCTAAATGAATTTAAAAATCCGAAAACGGAAGGATGGACGTATTGACCACGTCGCTTTTGATGTGGATGATATTGAAATAGCTTTTGATACGCTAAAAAATGCGGGTTTTAATATCCTTGAAAATGAGCCCGTATTCCTCGCTTTTTGGGAAAAAGGGTGCAAATATTTCAATATTGCGGGACCTGATGGTGAACGATTGGAGTTCAATCAAATTCTGTGAAAAGTGTTTGGTGTGTTGTTTTTTTTTTTTATTTTTTTTTGTTAAAAATAAAAAAAACAAAACAAACACGAAAATTATAAAAACAGATAAATAAAGCACAAAAAATAAAAAT
>JANPGW010000042.1:0-1957 GCA_031424115.1 Saprospiraceae bacterium
TGACCGAGCGTATCAGCAAAGCGATAATTGGTATTTAAATAGATATTTTTATTGTCATATTCTGAAATACTTTGCGCCACCAAAACTTGATTGGGCGCATTTTCAGATATCTTTGTTATCGGCGTGCGGCTGTTATTAGTGGAAACGCCATCATTAAAATTACCGTTTAAAATAATCCCAAAAGTGCTTTTATTATTAATGAAAACATCCAAACCCGTTTTCACATTATGAGAAGCGGCATCGTTGACAGTCACCGTTTTTAAATCATAAATTACCCCATTTTGTTGGCGATAAAAATCCATAAAACTCCGTGTGTTGCCCAATCTGTTGCTGTAAGTAGCGAACACATTGGTCTTTTTATTGCGGTTATTGAGTGAAATAGAGCTGTTCAATTTACCATAAACGCCATACGCCACGCCTAAAGCCACTGTGCCATTTGTGCCAAAACGCTTGTCTTTTTTAAGTTTTAAATTGATAATACCCGCAGTGCCCGCTGCATCGTATCGGGAAGAAGGCTGCGTGATAATTTCAATTGCTTCAATATCAGAGGCTTGCAAAATCTTCAAAAAATTGGTCAAATCTTGCCCTGTCAGTACCGAAGGTTTGCCGTCAATGTAAATCATCACACCCGTTTTACCTTCTAAAATGAGGTTTTCGTTGTTGTCAATGATAACGCCTGGGGCTTTTCTAAGCAATTCAAACCCATTAGTGCCCGTCGCACTCAACGAACTTTGAACATTAAAAACCGTTTTATCCGCCAAAACTTCCACCATTGGTTTCTGGGAACGCACAACAACTTCCTTCAATTCGCGTGTTTCAGCTTTCAATACTGAGGGGGGTAAGTCCTTGTCTTTATCAACTACGTCAAAAGCCGTTGAGTTGAATTTTTGAAAACCAACACTATTGATTGTGATATATAATTGCCCGACGGGAATATTAGAAATTTTAAAACCACCATTCGCGTCCGCAATATCCGCTTTGACGAGCGTCGAATCTTTGGCTTTAAAAACGGCAACTGTTGCAAAAGACACGGCTTCATTGGCTTCGCTTTTTGCCAAACCTTTGATATTGAAGGTTTGCGAAAAAAGATTGAGGGTAAAAAAGAACGATAAAGTAAAAATGGAAAGCTTTTTCATTGCATAAAGTTTAAAATTTGAATCATGTGACAAAATTGCAGCATCCCCTCAGTATTTTCTACTCCTTTCCGTTGAGTTGCTGAATAGGTCGTTGAAATGAAAATGACCATTCAACGGTCTATTTGGTAATTCACCGATTTATGGCGGTTTGATAATCGGAGTTATTGTATCTTTTCAGCTTAAAATTTATCAGAAATGACTTCATCTTTTTGGGATAAAGAAATATTGGGTGGAATAAAAATGCGGTGGCTGGTTGGAGTCATTGGGTTTTATTTTTTAAATTATTTGATTTATGTCCTCACCTTAACTTTCAACGAATTGGCTTATGTAAAAATATCTTTTTGGGCATTATTGTCAAATTATGCCACAAGCCAAGCTTTTGACTACTCATTGAAATTTCTTTTGACCATTCCACTGTGTTATCTCTATTTTCGCCTTATCAAGCATTGGCATTTAGCTTTAAAATTAGGATTGCACATTTTTACATTAGGTGCTTTTGTTTTGACGTGGAAAAAGCTGTTTTATATGACTATGGAGTTTTTAGGCAGAGGGCATCTCCGTGGCTCATCGGAAGTGTGGGATATCTACATTCCTGCTTTATTTTACATCATTCAGTTCAGCATTTTTCACGCTTTTGAATACTACTATCAATTTCAAAAACAAAAGGAATTGGAGCATATATTGCGTCAAGTGTCGCTACAAAATGAATTATCTGCCATCAAAGCGCAGCTCAATCCGCATTTTTTATACAATGTTTTCAATACCATCAGCGCCTCCGTACCGCCCGAACAAGAGCGCACACGGGAAATGATAGCCGAATT
>JANPGW010000043.1:0-16987 GCA_031424115.1 Saprospiraceae bacterium
TTCCATTCAAGATCATCAATGTAATAAATATCATCAGTGATATGTGCCACACCGGCATTAAAGAATATAGATAATTTTTTGTGGTTTTTACCTTTTTGGTCAGAAAAGTCAACTTTATAAGTCACCCAATCTCCTGCTTTGCTTACAGTAACTGATTTTTCACTAACGGGAGACGTACCGCCTTCCAATTTAAACAGCAAAGGAACGACAGTTGGTGACCATATTTTCACATTCAATTGGTTGTAACGAGATAAATCAATGACTTTAGTACCATAATCAATTGTTAAAGCTGACCATTCATCCTTGGGATCTTTGTATTCTCCCACTTTATCACTTGGATTGGTGACGCCTTGTTTAGGATTTATAATGGCGTTAAGCGGAGGTGTACCAGCATACACGCCGTTGCGCTGACACTCAAAGTCATCCAATAAGTAAGGTTTTGGCGTTACCCCTATACACGCATTAATGGTCAATTTGCCAGACTGCAAGTTGTCAAAGAAGTACATTTTGCCCTGAGCAGCCGCACTTGGGTCAAAGTAAATGCGGATTTGACTGATATCAGTTACCCCGACCGCAGCAGTGAAATCAAATTTTAATTCCTCCCAAGTATTAGCAGCGGTGACCGTTGCACTGCCTGGAATATTGCCTTTTGTGGCACTCACCAATTGAACTTGAATCGCTTTGCCCGCATCGGGAGCATACACCATAAAGCTGAGTTGTGGGGCATCGGCTGTTAAGACAAAACCGGTCGGTAATGAGCCGGTTAATGTACTGATAGTAGCAGTTCCTTTGGTGTATTTTCCAACATTCGGACTGCTATTAACAGCACTCGTTGGCGCAGGGTTAGCTGCAGCGGCGAATGTACCATGGAGGGCATTATCATTATTCAGAGGAGCCCAAGTCAGTTTAGGCGTGGTTTCAAAGTCTTCTAATGCCGGTTTTTCAGTAAATCGAATATCATCAATATAATAAACGTCACCGGCAACGCCATTGACACCGGCATTAAAAAACATCACAAGTTTGGTATTGTTTCCGAATTTAACACTGCTGAAATCGCCCGTTACTTCTACCCATTTCCCCACTTGGTCGGCGGTGATTTGAGTGCCAAATTCTTTGAAAGTACCACCTTCCAGTTTCAAAAGCACGAGACCTGCTTTGGGTGCCAAGACTTTTACCCTTAAAAAATTAAAGGTTTCAAGATTCAACGGATCCACATTGTGGTGAATCAAAGGATAATATTCAGTGCCATCCCCGGCGGTATCATTGACTTTACCGACTTTTGAACTGGTATTGATGCCCGTTTTGCTCGGATTGTCAACTACACTTAAACTATCCCAACCCACGCTGTAAGAAGCATTGCGTTGACATTCAAAATCGTCAAGCAAGTTCATCGTTGTTGGCGGAACAGTTCCGGCGCAGGCATCTGCCGGCAGCTGTTTGATATTATCAAAATAGAACGTGTCCTTTGAAGCCTTTACTCCGGGATCGAAGAAAAACAAGATTTTTTTGATAGAGTCGTTAGCGGCTATTGAGCTGAAATCAAAAGTGTATTCCTGCCATGCTTTCATTACGACGATTTTTTTTGTGAATTCCTTAGCCCCTTTTGAGCCTTCTAATTTGAAAATAAATTTTGATTCAGTGTTACGGTTAGCGTACACCTGAACAGTAAAACGGTTGTTGGTTGTCAAATTCAACGCGGTAGGCAGCGTTGCACTCAATAGGCTGTACTCATGTTGGTCGGACTTAACGTATCCGGCACTTTTTGCACTTGAATTGACCTTGTTGGGTTTAGGGTTATCCACGATGCCTAAATACTTACCATCAGAGGCAGTCCAACCTAAAGGTGTTGTGCCGGCTTCAAAAGTTTCGTTTATCTGAGCTTTAACGAAACCGGTTACTGCTAATAAAAGCAGCATGGGGAGTAGGAGTTTTTTCATTTTAAATGAAATTTGTGGTTAGAGAATAGATATTTTAGAAACATCTTTTTTATAAAATAATTAATAATTGTTTATTCGCTTCGGTGTGAGGCACTTTGAAAGTGCCTCACACCTTGAACTCTGGAAAGACCCCCTAACTTTACGATGAGCCTATTTTTTGGCACTTTCGTAAAATTAGTGGGTCGCTCAGGTGTCAGACGCTTTCAAAGCGTCTGACACCTTGAAACTCTCGAAAGACCCACTAAATTTACGAGAGAGACTATTTTTTTAATATTGAAATCTTCTTTTTTACTTCAATTGAACCCACTTGACTTTTCAGAATCAAGATATAAACGCCATTGTTGACGCTTTTAAAATCTACTTCAAGGGTATGTTTACCCGAAATAATTTCTTTTTTATTAAAATACTTTTCAATAATACGACCATTCAAATCATAAAGGCTCAGGCTTAAAAAGTCCGTTTTTTTTACTTCTATATCAATAAAACCTTTGTCTTGACTTGGATTTGGATAAAAATTTATATTAAAGTCGTCTGATACTGAGGGGGGGGTAAGTGCCGTTGACATGGAGTCCGGCACAAACCCAATGGCATCTAAAGCGGGTTTTATCTCCGTGTTTTTCATGAAATAACGCCACAAAAGCCCGGTTCGATAATTTTCAATCATGCAGATAATGGGCCCTTGGTCAATAGCCAAGTAGCTGTCGGCATACCATTTTTGGGTGGGATTGAAAGCATCATAAAATCCTTGTTCGCCCCAAAGTTTTGCGCCTTCTTTTCGATAAAAATATTTCAATGCGGCAATTGATTGTTCAGGTGTATAGGGCATGGAGGAAAGAGCGGCAGTTGGAGAAATTGTACCGTTATCCGTGACACCTAAAGGCTCGTGAGCGAGATAACCTGATGGGTCATCACTGGCTGTTAAGCCCCAGTTCTCGGCACTGTAGCCTTGCCAACGTTTAGGGTTTTCTTTGCAGTAAGTCCAATTAACCAGCGATTGAGCAATATTGTGTTGAAAATAATTGGCATAAGCGTCTTTTTTATTTCGAGGGTCAAAGCCGATAAATGAATAATGAGCAAAAAACAAGGGTCCACCCGCCAAAGGACCTACGGCTAATTTGTACCCATAATAAGTCTGCCCATTCCGATAGTTAGGCGAACCCGCCCAGCCTTGGTGATAAATACTGGCAGGAATAGCGTGAGTTGGCGAAGCAACGCCTAAAATATAGGTGATGAGTGCTTCAAAATACCCCCGCAAGGCAAAATTCATGCGCCACTCGTGATTCGGTGACCAATGCCAGTACAAGACATTTTGACCGCTGCGCCGATACCAATCCCACTCAGCCGCTTCCCAAAGCTGTTGAATAAGCAGTCTTAAACGCGCTTCTTCGGTCGAACTACCATTAAAATATTGTTTAGCCGTCAAAAGTCCTTGAAATAGGAAAGACGATTCGACCAAATCCCCACCGTTATCATAAGTGCTGAAAGGCACCGTTTTACCGGTTTTGCCATCCATCCAATGGGGAAAAATGCCATGAAAACGGTCGGATAAGGACAAAAAATCGACTATTTTGAGCAAATGGTTCACCCCCTCAGTACGAGTGATAAATCCCCGTTCTACCGCCACAACGATAGATGACACCCCAAAACCGGTGCCGCCGATGGTTACGATATCTCCTGAAGAGTTGCGTTCGCGCGCCATGCCTGAGGTGGGATGGGCATTTTCCCAAAAATAGCGAAACGTTTGACGCTGAACCATGGTGAGTAAAGCGGAATCGGACATCGTTTTAGTAGAAACAGCGACTTCATTTGAAAAACCTGATGTTTCGCCATTTGGAGTAATAGCGCGAACTTTATATTTCAGGTTTAAATTAGCGCCGAAATCGCCGACAAAATCCAAATAATAGGGTTTACTAGCTTCAATCGTTTTGCGTAGGGTAGAAGACCCTCCTTCAAGAGTTGACCAAATTTGGTAGCCGCTTGCCCCCGAAGAAGCCGTCCAGTTCAGTTCAGTATGGCTATCAAAACCCGAAGCGGTCAAATTCGTTGGCGCAGTCAGGGTTCCAGTGGTAGAATTGCCTTTATAGGTGCGGACATTATCAATATAAATCAGATGTTGGATACCGTCCGCCGCGTTTTGCCCTAAAATAATGGCTTTAGTTTTGGTAAAATCAATCCCATTGTTACCGCTATCCGTAAAAAAGATACTGAGGGGGACTCTTATTTCAGTCCAAACACCGGCTGGAATATCGCCGTTGTTATCGCCCAAATTATATTTTCGAGTTTTGCTATTTCCCGGCGCGCACTCCATGAATAATTGAGGCATCGCCGATTTCGCTAAACCATCCGGTGAGTAAACCATAAAAGCCAAGCTATCTGAGGTCGTAATATCTTGAAAGGCAAAACCGGGTGCAATCACCAAAGCTGACCAATCGCCACCGCTGATTGACGTCCACCGTATTTTTAAACTATTGTTGCCTTGAAAAACAAAGGCTTCGCTCGTCGGAATTTTATCAATTGAAGGGCCCGTTTGCTCAATTGTACTGGGAGGGGTTTTGAAAGCAAGCCCCGTATCATAGTAACCCGGATTAGTGGCATCCCGAAAGAACCAGACAGTTTGACTCTGAGCGATACCGACAAAGAGTACGAAACAAATAAAGGAGGTACTTTTTTTTAACATTCGTATCGTTTGGCTTGATTTGATTTTTTAATCAAAAATTCTGTTAATAAATCGAAATCAAATTTTCATTCCCTAAAACTACTCTTTTATCAAACAATATGTCAAATAAAACACCTCACTATTACCACATCATTGTCTTTTTGTTAAAACCGGATGATAAAATCTACCAAATTGTCTTCTTCCTTTAAGCCAAGTTTTTTGCGGAGGCGGTAGCGTTTGTTTTCAACACTTCGGACGGAGATGAATAGGAGTGGACTGATTTCTTTGGATGATAAATTCATCCGCAAATAGGCAGCAAGTTTGAGGTCACCGGGTGAAAGTTCTGGGAATTTTTGCTTCAACCGTTTTAAGAAATCTTCGTGTACTTCATTGAAATTTTCTTCAAAGACCCGCCAACTTTCTTCACTTGACATATTGCTGTCAATTTTATGGAGCAAGCGGCAATAGTGCTTTTCGGTAAATCGGGAACCCAATTCTTTTTTCATTTCGTCTAATTCGTCCTTGATTTCAATCAGAATTTCATTTTTCTGAATGATATTCATGGTTGAGTTCGCCAATTCCTTACTTTTATTGATGACTTCAAAATGCAATTTTTCGTTGTCGGATTTGATGCGCTGTTTTTCAAGTTCTCGCTGTTTTTCTGACTCTAATTTAATCCTTTGTTTATCAAGTTGAAAATCGAGGTATTTTCGGAGTAAAAAGAAAAGACCTAAGAGCAATATTCCATAGCATACTTTAGCCAAAAAAGTTTCATACCAATAAGGCTCAATGTAATAAGCAATTTGAGTGACCTCTTGTGTAATATCATTTTTGAGTTTAAAAATCTGGTTACCAGCGGATAAATTCGTAAAGGTCTTTGATGTTGCTTCTTCCCACACGGACCAATCTTGTTCGGTGGCGTATTGAAATTGAGGCGTATTTGTAAAACAAGGTAGCGCAAAATCCAGTCGAAGGGTTCTATACTGAGGGGGTAGTTTGAAACGTCTATTTTTTGTGTCCGATGGGTAGAAATGGTATGATTGCCCATCCTTGGTATATAACCGCAAAATAGGCATTGGGGAAAATGAAGTATTGGGCGGACTAATTGTTTTATCAAAAATAGCATAACCATCGTCTAAACCAAAAAGATAGCGGCTACTATCTAAGGCAATGACAGATTCATAATCGGGAATAAGTTTTAAGCAAAACCGAGCAATTTTGCCTTCAAAGTGGCATTCGATATTGTCGTTGAAAATTTTAAATATATCGCTGTTCAAACCTTGCTGTATTTTACATTTTTCTTTTAAAAGATTTATTTGCCTCACCTCATTTAGCGTTACAAAAGCAGAGTCTTTAAAAGTAAAAAAGGCATTATCAGAGAAAAAAATCAACTGATTGTCAATTTTATTAAAATTGAACTTTGTGCCTGACGGCAATTTCATGGACTCAATTGTTGTTTCTGACGATGCAGCAGTCGCAGAATATTCCAATTTTTGGGGCAATTTGATTTTAAAAAGGCGGTTATAGGCATTCAGTGCCCACAGATTACCGTTTTCGTCAAAATCAATTTTCTTAATGGGTTCAGAGAAATCGGCTACTTTTTTCCAAAACGACCATTCATTGCGTTTGTTTTTCTTAAAAAGGACAATACCGGTATAAGTTCCTTGGATCAAAATATCAGGATTATTGAAGTGTTTGATAGCGCACCATCCACCGGTTACTTCTGAGATTTTTGAAATCGAATTATCGCGATTGATGATAAAAGTACCGGAGTTGTGTCCGCAAATGAGCTGATTATTGAAAATTTTCAAATCCCAAACTTGACCTTGAGAGCCTTTGAGCAATTGAAATCTACCGGTATTATCTTTAAAGAATACGCCTTGGTTGGTGCCGACATACAATGTGTTATTGTACAACGTGGCGGCATAAACAGCCCCGATTTTACCACTTTTATCTTGAAAAAATGTCAATGGTGTATTCAAATCCAATAAATCAATGCCTTTATCGAGTCCCGCCCAAAGGTTGCGAGCATGGTCTTCGAAGAGTGAAAGGACGGTATTATTTTGTAAACCGTTTTCTTTGCTGATGTGATAAATGGTCTCTCCATCGGGTTTTAGGATAAAAAGACCGTTAAGAATGGTGCCAAAAGCATAATTGCCGGTTGATAATCTTATACCCTTGTTGAGTTGATAATCTTTCGAAATGGGCTGCGCAGCAACATTCCATAAGGTAAAATTGCCATTTTGATACTTGAAAATGCCATCACGAGCCGTGCCAACCAAAAAACCATCGTCGCAAGGCAGTATTGTGGAGACTACTTTTTTGGTTAAAAAAGCACTGTTTTCAATAAAGCGGAAATTATTGTCTTCGGATAATTCATAAAGACCCTTTTCTATAACCTGAAACAGCAATTTGCCGTGGATATTTTGTAAAAACATAATGCTGCCCGGCGGACTGATAACAGTAACAACTCGATAGTCGTAGAGATAAATCGTTGAAAAGGATTGAAAGTAAATCGAATTGCCTTTGACGAGAATGTGCCAGATTTCTTCCTTTTTGGTGCGGTCAAATGCCAAATTTTTACTCAAAGAGACATATTTATAGTTGCCTGTCGCGTCGCGTTCCCAATACCCAAATTCCGCAAAACCACCCGTAAAAATCCGCCCTTTTGAGTCAGAAGCAACTGAACGGACAATTTGTTTATCGGGTAAGTGCAACATGCGCCAAAATGCACCGTCATAACTCATAAGTCCTTCGCCGTTGCCAAAAAACATTTCATTATCCGGTGATTGAGTGATTTGCCAATTTTGATTTTGGGCGCGGTAATCATTTTTGGTGAAATTGACGACTTTCGGTACTTCTTGTGCAGCAAGTAATACCGGAAAAAACAACATTGTGAATAAGGTAATAGTCAATATGAATCCCACTTTCATGGGAGAAAGGTAAGTATTTTCCAATAAAAATACACGTGAGTTATCAATCCGATTTGTAATTACTTACCTCTGCGTTCAGTCAGACCTAATACAACAACACACTGCTAAAAGACAAATTTAAATGCCAAATACTTGGTACAACTGGGCAAAAGGCTGTGTTGCTGAAATACCTTGATTCGTACTCTCGGACGACTTGCCTTTTTAGACTTTCTCCTTAAAATTCCTTTTTTGTTTTGTTTTCCATCTTATTCACTTTTTGTGGTCAACTTTTTCTAGGACATGACATCGTTTTTCTAACAATACATTAACATAACTAACATTATCGGTTTTATGGATTTTATTTTTTTCAGCCACGAATTGCACTCATTTTTTTGCATTATTATTGGTGAAAATCAATGAATCACAAAACATTAAAACTTTAAATTAGCTGGTAAATACTTCGCTAATAAATCTTGATAATAGGGTCTCAAAGCCTCCGTATCCGGTGGTACAGGCACTTTTGAGTACAAATCGTAGGGGTTAAATAATTTCACCCATTTAAACATTTCACGGTCGTGTTCGTCCATCAAATGCTCGTAAGCGTGCTCACGGTGCTGCGCATAAAATGAGTGGTAACGAATCATGTATAAAGCCTCTTCGGGCATGTAATCTTTCACCATTTGGTAGAGATATTCATCGTGCCCCCACGACATATCCACGTTGCGTAAGCCACAATTTGGCTTATAAATGCCGTATTTTGTATTAAAACGCTCGTTTTTTGAATCTGGATTGGCTGCAAAAAACTCTGGGAACACTATCTTATCTGAATGAGCGCAACCAACGGGGAAAGTGTCACCCACAACTGCCCATTGAGGCTCACCAAACAAGCAAAGTACCTTGCCCATATCGTGCAATAAACCCGTCAAAACGAACCAATCTGGGTGTCCATCTGCGCGAATGGCTTCCGACGCTTGCAATAAATGTTGCCATTGGTCGAGACTGGTATCGGGGTCAGAATCATCTACGAGGGTGTTCAAAAAATCAAACGCATCCCAAATCGGCATTTCTCTTTTATTGAATTTCAAAAACTCCGCTTGTTTCTGTTTCACAAAATCATACGTTTGGTACTTATGATTGAGCCGATAAAACTCCCGCACGGTATCGCGTTCCGGAGTATCGTAATTGCGATATTCTTCCTTGGTTTTTGTCGGTGTGTTGGGTTCTGGATAGCGGATAAGAACGTCGGCTTCCCATTCTTCGATACTCGCCAATGGCGCTATTTCTTTATCTGTAAAGTTCATCTTCTTGTTAATTTTTAGATGTTAAAAATTTGTTCACCAAGATAATGTCTTTAATTTTAATAAAAAGGTAAAAGCGCCATTTTGAGGCTTTGAAACTTATGCAAACGTTTGTAAAAATGACGCATACATAATTTGGCTTACCCCCCTCAGTATGTCTGCGGACAAGGCAGGTATCAGAGCATAATTTTACCTCAAAGTCGAACCGCGAATAATCAATTCAGGCGGTAAAACGATATTATCCAATTGCGTGATATTAGAATCCAAACCAGCCAAAAACAAGCGAGCGGCTTCTTCACCAATCAATTTGCTGGAGCGATTGACGGACGATAGAGATGGATTGAAATAAGCCGAAAATGGGGCATTATCGAAGCCAATAACGGCTACTTGTGCAGGAATGGTAAAGCCCATTTCCATAATAATCTGCATGGAAGCAATTGATACATAATCATTTACGCCGAAAATTCCATCGGGCGGATTAGACAAAGACATCAATCGGCGTGTAGGCACTACCGCACTTTCTGCTTTGAAATTGGTGTAAGCCACCAGATTTTCATCAAGTGGAATATTGTGTTTTTCTAAGCAATCTTTATATCCGTTAAAACGCCTTTCAGATACCGTCAAGCCATTGGGTCCTCTCAAGTGAGCGATGCGGAAGCACCCCCTCAGTATCAAGTGCTCCGTAGCGGCAAAAGCACCCAAATAATCATCAACCGTAATGCTTCCCGTGGGCACGCCATCGTACTCACGGTCGATAAAAATGAGGGGAATATGCCTTTGTAAGACGTTTTCAAGGTGCTCGTAATGTCCCGAATCGTACGTTTCTTGCGAAATGGATAAAAAGATGCCTTCTACTCGGTTGGCTAAAAGCTTTTCGACGTATTCTTTTTCAAGCAGATAATTTTCGTTCGTAACACAAATATTCATCATATAACCTCTCGATTGCAACACTGATTGCAGCCCCTCAATCATCGCCGTTTCATGAAAATGATTGATAGTGGGGACAATGATACCTAATGTACCCGATTTGCTATGCCGCAAACCCAATGACAACGAATTGCGTTGATAACCCACTTTTTGAGCATATTCCTGAATATTCCGCCGCGTATCTTCATTGATAAGTGGGTGATTACTCAAGGCACGCGAAACCGTTGACGGCGAGCATTTGAATTTTCGAGCGATGTCTTTTATTGTAATCGGATGGTTGCTATTCATTCTTGTAGCCTAAGGTTTATCCAACCCTTGTGGCAAAACCTCCCTTTTTTCAAGAGAAACTATCAGGTTGGTCGTCAAAAATACGTATTATACCGCATAGCTTTTTTAACTACGCATATCAAAGCTAAAATAAGCGTATAAATCAACGTTGCAATCATAGTTTTTTATTTTAAATGAAAGAACGATTATTGTTTTGCGTAACCAAAATCAATCGGCAACCCACCCGCTTTCAAAATGCCCTTTTCTGTGGTTATTTTTTTTCCCGAAGGGATGAACACCAAGACGCGAGCAGCATCTGCATGGATATAAAAATGCGTGGTACCTCGAACACCTTTTTGAATAAAACTGCGGCTAACAGTATCATAAACGTCAGTTTTTTGAGTACCGACATTGGTTTCAACCATTTTGATATCTTGATGAGGATTGAAAAACAAGTAAGTCGGGTACGCCTCTTGCTTTTTGTATAAATCCGTTAAACGACAATCAATTTGGAGAATTTCGGGCACATTGGTTTTTTGAATCGTGCCGCCAAAAAAGCCAACATGGCTGCTGCCGTATACCGAAAACATGGTTTGCTGCGGCATGCCTTTTTCCCATTGCGGTCCATCACCTTGCGCAAAGGGCGTGACACCTTTGAACTGTGGATAGCTCGACTCCTTAATAATGCCCTCATAAGCAATCACATTTTTCGTAATGGCTTTGTATTGCGGAATGGCTTGAAGAGAATCGGGCATATCATACGGGTAACAAAAACGGGCTGAATTGGAGGCGTTCAACGCCCATTTGCCCACGGCACGAGCATATCGTTGGTCGTACCGAACCATTGCCGAAAAAGGCATCATAATATCAAAAGTGTTCATTAAAAAGCCATAGCCTCCCCTATCTGTTGTGCTACCCAATAAGCCACTGACATCGTAATCACCCCATTTATCAGCAATAATTCCCCAGCCTTCTCGCCCAACGGCAGTGCCATCAAATGTCCAATCCAAGAAACGTTGAATATCATAATGAGTACCAATTTCAGCATTCATGCGCGCACCGATATAAGCAGCAAAAGGCAACATGGCTTCATAAAAACGGTTTTCTTTTTGATTATATAAAACATCCATGGCGTTTTTGGCCGCCCGCAGATATTTTTCATTACCAAATTTCACCCATGCTGAGTATAAAATAAAAGCATAACCACCTGCCACATCTTCCTGCGTGGGAATGTGATTTTTTTCGGGTTTCATGTTTTTAAAATCAAAATAAGAATAGCTGTAACTCTTGCCCATCACAGAATCTGACTTGTAAAATTGTTCGGCGATACCCCTCAGTATATTATCAAAATCTGGCTCATTGGGGTAAAAATTCGCCACACTGTAAAACAACAGGTTGTTGTGAACTTCATACCAAAAGTCATTGCCATAGCCGCCGCCGATGTGTGCACCTTTATTGGTAAAATTCATAATCACGTTCCAACCATTGTCTTTATTGTAATAATTACGAAGCATTTTGACATAGTTTCTACCATTTTGCTGACTTTTATCAACGCCAACGAGCGTTGCACCCAGCACCGAACCCAATGCCCCTAAAGCTTCATGGTTTTCACCATTATTCACAGCTGCACCCATTCGAATATCACCCAATGCTGTGTAAATGCCGAAAGTGGTGTCAGGAAAATTCCTTTTCATGCCATCCAACCAAATAAAAGGCAGATTTTCTCCTTTCTGATTAAAATCAAAGATATAATTATCAAAAGCTAAAGCTGTTTGTTTCCAATCTCTGTAAGCATAAGGCTTAGGATGATTGGGCATTTTATCAACTCTCGGAATCGGGCGTTGGGCAACAGGCATTGCCGTTGGAAGTATTTGTTTGCCACCAATACAACCTATAAAAAGGAGTAAAATGGGTGAGAATAGTTGTATTTTTTTCATAGAAATAGATTGAATTTAAAATTAGGTATTATTAGGATACCCCTCAGTTTTTGAAGTATTTTAAGCACTTTCAATATCTTTAACCACACTTTTAGCCATAAAATAGCCCATAAAATGCACCACTGCAATCACCAGCAAAGCATATCGCAAGGCAATATCTACACTGACATACCGCGCTAAGACAATAAACAGACCACAGCCAAATAACCGCCCGACGTACAAGCCCAATTCATGATTGAATATATAAGCAAACTCGTTGCGTTTCTCCTTTTCGGCAACAATATCTATTACCTTTAATTGAATTGGAAAATAGGCTATATCGAGCAAAGGACGCGCAAAAAGCAAACATAGTACAAATAAAATAACGCCGAAAGCGGAATATAAAACAGCATTAAAAAGCGCACCTAAAACAAAAAGCGTACAGCCAATGCCATAAATTAAAAGCCGATGTTTGGGCGTTGTCACCCTGCCCAAAATGTACAATAAAATAGCCGATAAAGCCGCAGCAATACCTTGAATAAGCCCCAAAGACCCTTCTTTGCCGACGTGCGTCATGACGAGCATAGTCGGTGCGGTGACGATGTAGCCTTGAGCCACGCCTTTAAGAGCCGCCAATTGGAGCATTTTATTCCATAATTTATCAAATTTAAAAAACAAAAAAGGAGCTTTTTTAGGGTTTTGAAATTGACCGCGATGCACTAAAATTGAAGCAAAAAGAGACAATGCGAAAACCCCGATTGTCAAAATATAATATGCCATATTGACATTACCATCGAACCAGCCGTTTTTATCCGTAGCAGCTATAAATCCACCCGCAATCAAGGGAATGCCAATGCCGGTGGTGGTATAAAAGAAGGTTTCAATGCCATAATAATAATTCCGATTGCCGTCTTTTGTGGTATTGAGTGCTAGAAAATCACGGTTACCCCAAAAGAAGCCGTACGATAAACCCATGATGAGCCCCGCTGTAAAAACGCCTAATGTACTCAATTTATCGAGCATCATCATGGCGGTCATGGAGACACCACTGAGCAACATGCCCAATGAATAAAGCCTTGAGATGGGGAAATAATTGAGTAAAAAACCATTAATCATAAACGTCAACGGGATGCCCGTGTAAACAGCCAATTGAAATATCACAACCAAACTTATATCATCCGAATTACGCATGATGTACGCCCCGATAAACAACTCAATAATGGGCGTCACCATGCCATATATCAAATTGGTCAATAAAAGTACCCGCATACTGAGGGGGTGCTCTTTGAAAAAACTGAGTTCTTTATTAAGCATGTTCAGCAGCTTTTACAGGGTTTAATAATTCGGTTAAAATGGTTTCAATTGAAAAAGTTGCCCCGCAAATGACTTCATCGGAAGCACCATAATACATCGTAATTTCATCCCCTTTTACTATATGCCCATTGGTAAAAACCACGTTTCCGAAGAAGCCCGTCAGCTCATAAGGAGCGGTCGGCTCAAACAAGGGATTGTAGGAACGGGCAATAACTTTTGCCGGATTTTTAAGGTCAAGTAAAATAGCGCCCAAAGCATAGCGGTTGTTATAATCGGCACCGTGATAGATTTCTAACCACCCTTTAGCCGTTTTAATCGGCGCAGCACCCGCACCAATACGGGCTGAATCCCACATCCCTTCTCTCGTTTTCAAAATACACCGATGCTTTCCCCAATGAGTCAAGTCCTCAGAAGCGGCTATCCAAATAAAATTCCCCCCTAACGCAATGCCTGAAGGACGGTGAAAACAATAATATTTATTGTTGATTTTCTCTTCAAACAAAGCACAATCCTTATTATGAGGCGGTAAAATCATCCCAATTCTATCAAAATGTTGCCAATCATGGGTTTGCATCAAGCCCACTCCTACCCCATTTTCAGAAACTTGGGTATAAGTCAGGTTGTAAATACCGTCAATGAGACTCACTCGACAATCTTCAATACCATAGGTTTCCAAAGCCCCTTTGCCGAAAATCTTGGAAGGTAGATCTTTGGGTTCATAAAAATGAATGCCATCGTCGCTACACACCAGCCGCAAGTGAGAAAGCGTTGATAAATATGTTTTACCATTAAAACCCACCATTCGAGCATCCGATAAATCGAGCAGAGGGTCATCTTTTTTAAATTCTAAAATCTCCATACTCCCATCTTCACGAAGAATGGGCAATGAAATTATACCTTCTTTTTGAATGGGGCGTTCCGCTACGCGCAAAAGCAGCCAGATTTTTCCTTCAAACGTAAAAACACCGGGATTCAGAACACTCTCCACAACAAACCCCGCTTGGCTCGGCTCGATATCTTTTGTTGTGAGTATCGGATTTTGAACGAATCTGTTTGACATTATTATTTTTACATTAAACACATCTCGATTGCTCGGGACATAGGACAAATAGTTATTGAATTTTAAAAAAACTATATGCCCTATATCCCGAGTGCTCGGGATGTGTTAAGCTCTCCAAATTTAGTTTTTCACAAATTTCAATGCGCCCAAACTTTTACCATCTTGCACAAAATTGATGAAATAAGCGCCTTGTGGATATTGACTGACATTGAGTGAAAATTGACCCGCTGGAATTTGGTTTTTACCGTAACTCACAGCATCAATTTGTCTTCCTGTCAAGTCAAAAACACGCACTAAAACCGCTTCATTACCCGTAAAAGCATGTTTTATGGTTAAAAAATCAGCAGTGGGATTGGGTGAAATACCTTTTACCATTGATAATAATTCGACGCTGGCTTGCTCATCCGTAGGCGTTGTACCTGTTTTAAATAACTTATTAATTTCAGCAGCAGTCAAGGCTTTATTGTAGATTTTCACATTGTCCAATGCGCCAAAGAAATACTGCCCTCCTTCAATCGGATTGTTACCAAAAGCTAAAGGACGAGCGGTGCTATTCAATTTACCGGTTGTAGGCGAACGTTTGGTTTCTACACCATTGACGTAAACAATGTTGTTCACGCCATCATGCACCATGGTTACGTACCACCAAATACCGATTACCAATTCGTTGCCATCGCCACTGTCCATGTCGGTAATAAAATTGTTAGACAATGCATTTTTACTATTCGTCGTCCACACAATTCTACGGTGTTGTGGCAATGAAATTTTCCAACGTTGATCCCAATGGCCAAAATCAATCACATATGCTTCGGCATCCGCAAGATTTGTACTGTCAACGCGAATCCAAAAACTAACCGTAGCATAATCTGAAATCAATTGAACGGCATTTTTAACCAAAACAGAGTCTTTGTTACCATCGAATCTAATGGCTTTACCGGTTGCGCCTGCGCGGGTAATAAAGGTCGGATTTCCACCTATTGTACCGTGATTTAAATACGGCGTGGCATCATTGGCATTATCATCAAATGGATAATTGGCTACTAATCCGGCTTCGCCCGTGTTCAGTGCTGCCAATGTGGTCACCGTTTTTTCTGCTTTCGCGGATTTATTTTTAGCAGCATCGTAAGCCCAAACTTCGAATGTGTAAGCCGTTAAAACTGCCAAACCGCCCACAAATTTAGTCAGCGTGGTGGCTGGAACTGTATCTATCACAACTCCGTCTTGCGAGATAATATAACCGATTACGGCTCTATTGTCCGTCGATGCTGTCCATGATAATTGAACAGAATTGGATCCCACTTGCGCCAATAAATTGGTGGGTACTGAGGGGGCCTGCGTATCGGGTGTTTGGTCTTGCCCCGTGGTCACTTGTAAGGTGGACATTGCCGATTGATTGCCCGCCGCATCCACTGCAGTTACGCCAAACGTGAATTTAGTAGTAGGCGTTAAGCCAGTTAAAACACTTGAAAGATTGGTTGTACTGGATAGTAACACATTGTTTCTAAACACATTATACGCCACAACGCCTACATTATCGGTAGCAGGCAACCACGAAAGCGTCACATTGGTAAACGCAACCGTTGCCGCCAAATTAAGCGGTGAACTTGGCGCTTGGGTATCCGTATTAGCGGGTGATGTATTTTGAGCAGCGTACAATGCCGCCACTTCTGCATCCGTTAAAGCCACATTATACACTTGAATGTCATCTAAAGAACCGTTGAAATAACCGGAAGTATCAATCGGGTCGTAACCCATTCCGAAAGGTTTAGTCGTTACACCTAAAGCTCCTGCCGAAGCAACACTTTTTTTCAATAAACCATTGATATAGATTTTATTGTTCGTACCGTCGTGTGTCGCCACAACATGTCGCCATTGACCCACAGGTAAAGGAACAGAGTCGGAATCCATATCCACATTAACTCCCGCAGCATTTATAGTTGAAAAAACAGGCTTGCCATGTGAAGGCAATGACATTTTCCAACGCTCTTGCCAGCCACCATGCGACAAAAGATACACTTCACCGCTCGCAGGCAAAGCCGCCACTTTTACCCAAAAACTGATAGACGTATTAGCTGAATTCAATTGAGGGGAATTCGCCGCTTTTACTTGACTATTATTAAAAGCAAAGGCTTTATTTGATTTATTAAAACGGTCAGCAGTCGGTATAGCAGTTGTTGTTATAGCGCCATTAGCATAAGCTGTTATATCCGTTCCATCATTATTAAAAGGATAATTGGCTACCAGCGTTCCGGCGATACTCGGCGTTGCGCTTTGAGTAGTGTAAAGTGCCGCGATTTCAATATCCGTTAAAGCCCGATTATAAATCATAATATCATCAAGACTACCATTGAAATTACCACCTCCGTCAATCGGATTATAACCAATGCCAAAAGGCTTGCTCGTTTTATTCAATGCACCCGTTGCTACAATGCTTTTTTTCAATAAACCATTAATGAATATTTTATTCCCTGCGGCATCATGCACCATGACGACATGTCGCCAAGCACCAACCGGCAAGGCTACGGAATCCGAATCCATATCTTTTATTCCTCCTGCGCTATTAGTCGTGAAAACAGGCTTACCATGCGAAGGCAGCGAGATTTTCCATCGCTCCTGCCAACCGCCGTGCGATAAAATGAAGGCTTCACCACTCGCAGGCAATGCATTGACTTTTACCCAAAAGCTAATTGTGGTAAAATC
>JANPGW010000044.1:0-3087 GCA_031424115.1 Saprospiraceae bacterium
CATGTATTCGTGCGTCATGGCGGGGCCACCGTGCAAAAGCAGGATTTTAATACGTGGATTATCACCAAATTTTTTAGTCCAAACTTTGAATTTTCCCACGGGCGTTTCAATAGGAATCATCTTGATGCCGCCTGATTGCACATCGTCGGTGGTTACTGTTGATGTGGTCGTTGTAGAAGAAGCCGTGGGCGTTTCTTTACAAGCACTAAGCGAAAAGCTGATTAAAAGCACGATTAAATAGGGTATTCTTTTCATTTTACTATGGTTTTTTATTAAAAATTAAACCTACTTTTGCGAAAATCTAAATTTTATTCAGTGGATTCTCCTTTTAATGAATTCAAAATCAAACACCCTTAATTATGTCTGAAGATCCAAAGTGCCCCAAATGTAAATCAGAATTTACTTATCCAAGTGATTCTTTAATCGTTTGTTCTGAATGTTTTCACGAGTGGAATCCAGAGGATGTAGAACCTGGCGAAGCAGGATTGAAAGTTTTAGACGCCAACGGTAATGAGTTGCACAATGGCGATTCTGTCATTGTCATCAAAGATTTACCCGTAAAAGGTGCTTTAAGACCCATAAAAGTCGGCACTAAAGTTAAAAATATTCGCCTCACTGACGGCGACCATAATATTGACTGTAAAATTGACGGTTTTGGCGCCATGGGCTTGAAGTCTGAATTTGTAAAAAAAGCGTGATAAAGTGTTTAGTTTTTGGTGTTTGGTGTTTGGTGTTTAGAATATTACGGGAAGCTCTAAACACTACAAACTAAACATTAAAAACTATTAAGCTTTTTCATTCAAAGTTTTAATATCAAAACCCGCAACTTTCTTGTAATGCTCCATGATATTTGTCAATTCCTCATGCGGGATTTCACCCTCTGAAAAGCCATTTGGGAAACGTTCTTCCATCAAATCCATGATAAAATCAGGTCCCTTTTGGCGATTTTGAAGCACAACCTTAGCCGTTGCGGGTACACGCTCAGAGTCGTAACGTTTTAAAGCGGTATCAATATTCGATTCCTCAATAAGCGCATTGGTCAATGAATCCGCATCTAAAATGGCTTGCGATGCCCCGTTGGAGCCAATCGGGTACATCGGGTGCGCGGCATCGCCCAATAGAGTCACGCGCCCGAAAGTCCAACGAGGCAACGGGTCTCGGTCGGACATTGGGAACTCATAAATACTTTCAGCCCCATTAATCATGGCAGGTACATCGAGCCAATCAAATGCCCAATCTTTATAAATATTTAAAAGGCGGTTTTTATCGGCTTCTCGATTCCAATCCCGTACTTTGAGTTGATAATCATCGCCTTCTTTCAAATTGCCCACCCAATTGATGAGTTGATACCCCTCAGTATTGAGTCTATTTTCAATGGGATAAACCACCATTTTTTGCTTTAAACTCCCAATCATTGCCATTGATGCACCCGTTAAATAGGGTTTCATCAAGGTTGTTCCTCTATACAGAACATTGCCCGAATATTTAACACCCCCCTCAGTAGGATAGAGTTTTTGGCGCACAACGGAGTTGATTCCATCTGCCCCAATCAAAATATCGCCTTTTTCGTGGCATTGCACCATACCCGTTTCACGGTCAATAAAAGTCGCTAAAATGCCATTTTCTACGTCATCAAATTTCTGTAAATGATGATTTGTTTTAATGTTGTCAGCACCAATAACCCGTTGTACTTCATGGAATAAAAGCATTTGCAAATCGCCCCGATGCACCGAAAATTGAGCCCATTTATAGCCCGCAAAACGCCCACGCGGTTCTTCCCAAAAGAGTTGCCCGTGCCGATTGGCATACACCAAATCCTTGGTTTCAACCGCATTTTCAGCAATTTTAGGCTCTAACCCCAAATTAGTCAAAACCCTAATGGAATGTGGCAAAAGGTTGATACCCACACCCAAAGGCTTAATCTCTTTCACTGATTCAAAGACTTTTACCTCAAAACCTGCTTTGTGCAAGCTCAAAGCAGCTACTAAACCGCCAATACCGCCTCCTGCAATTATTATCTTCATACGCTTATTTGATATTTAAAACCAAATATAAAGATACCTTATATTCTTCCCTAATTTTGCTTTAGAAATAATTGAAAATGGCTGTATTTAGGGTTCTATTTTTTTAATATCATCTTCACTTTTTAAAAAGTTTGTAGGCGAAACAACCTGCCGCTTAGTATCTATCTCAAAATTTTTACGCGCATTACCTGCTGCTTTTCCACCTTTTAAGGCAGCATCATGGTTGTCTTCAAAACCTTGTGCGTCGGTATCTTCGGTATAGATTTTAGTGGCAGCTTCACCTAATGCGGTGAAGATGAGCTCAAGGTCGGTCATGTGGTCGCGCAAGTTTTCCTTTTCTAATCCTTTTAACTCCTTATGCTCGGAAGGCGTTAAACCGAAAGTACCTTTTGCAATCACGGCTGTTAAAACAGAATACTCTTGCCCCTCTTTAACCCCTCTTTTTTGCCATTCATCGGTCAGTTGTTTACGGGTATTGATGGTTTGCAAACGCTGTTTTATCCATTCTTCGGAATATCCTTTGGCTTGATAAATTTCTTTCAAGCGCTCAAAACCCAATTCAGGGTCAGCGATTTCATCCAGTTCCCGCTTTCCTAACGACGCCATCCACATTTTAAACGGCTCCGCTTTGGGTGATGGCACGGATTGAATGATGCGGAATACCCCCTCAGTATTGGTACAATCAGTTTCTCTTTGTCGCCCGTCTGCGGCTTTCATTTTCAACCTGTGACAAACTGTCACAAGTTGATTTTCACGAGATTTCAGCTTAACCCAATAATTGTTAGGGTTCGGGGAATCGGTTAGAGCATCAATAATATCTACTACTGAAAAGTAGGTTTCGCCATTATGCTCCGTTTGGCGGATTCTCTTTTGTTCAAAAACAGCGATTTCGTTACTCATTGTGTTTGTTTTTATGGTTAAAATTATCTTGACTTTGTTAAATTAGGATAAAATCACATATCGCTAATTCAAGATGAATTTAATTTAGATTTAGACTGTGTCGATTTGACCCTTTTAAACAAAGTCATAATAACTTTTTGGACAGCTTGCTCTTTAGAGAGCT
>JANPGW010000045.1:0-6646 GCA_031424115.1 Saprospiraceae bacterium
AGTAGAAGCGGATGCTCAAAAAGCCGGTTTTACCCCTTATGTATCGCAAGAGTTTGAATGGTTTAATTTCGCTGAAACACCACAATCGGCAGCGGATAAAAAATTTTCTGACCTCTCCCCACTCACGCCCGGCATGTTTGGATATTCCATTTTGAGAAGCACCTTGAAAAACGATTTTTTCAATGACCTTTTTGATGAATTGAAAAAATTTGATATTCCCATCGAAGGGCTTCACACGGAGACGGGACCCGGCACGTATGAAGCCGCTATCCAATACGGTAGAACAATCGAGTCTGCGGATAGAGCCGTTTTGTTTAAGACAGCCGTCAAAGAAATTGCTTATAAACACGGCATTATGGCCACTTTTATGGCTAAAGTTTCTGAAAATCTGCCCGGCTGCGGTGGGCATGTGCATCAAAGTCTTTGGGATACATCATCGAAGAATAACTTGTTTTTCAATGAAAATGACCCTTTGAATATGAGTGATATGATGCGGAGTTATATCGCCGGTCAGTTGCATTGTTTGCCTCAGATTTTGCCGATGATTGCACCCAATGTCAATTCGTACAAACGCTTAGTGGAAGGTGCTTGGGCACCAACGACGCTCACTTGGGGCATTGACAATCGGACAGTAGCGTTGCGGGCGTTGCCTCTTGGCAGCAAATCCTGCCGCTTGGAAACGCGCATCATCGGGGCGGATACCAATCCCTATTTGGCAATTGCCGCAAGCCTTGCTGCCGGTTTATATGGCATAAAACATAATTTAGCACTCAAACAACCACGCACAATAGGCAATGGTTATGTGGATGAAAGCAATGGTCGTTTACCAAAAAACTTGATAGACGCCACTCTGAAAATGCGCGATTCTGAAATAGCCAATGAGTTATTAGGCGAAAAATTCGTCCAACATTTCACCCAAACCCGAGAATGGGAATGGCAGCAGTTTTCAAAAGTGGTGACGAATTGGGAGATGAAGCGGTATTTTGAGATTGTTTAAATTTAAAAAATTCCTAATTAAATATGGTTTCACAATTCAATTTTCCAACAACTATTCGTTTTGGCGCGGGCGTCGTGAAAGAATTAGCAGATTATTTAAAGAAAAACGACTTGTTACGCCCCTTGGTGGTGACAGACCCGAATGTGCGGGAGTTGGGCTTTTTTAAAACTATTATTGCCGATTTAGAAAAAGCCGGTCTGAAAGTTGAGGTTTTTTCAAATATTCATAAAAATCCCGTCAAATCGGATGTTTATAAAGGGTCGGATGCGTTTGATGATGCGAAGAGTGATTGTATTGTCGGTGTAGGCGGCGGTGCAGCTTTAGATGTGGCGCGGGCAATCGTGTTGCGCATCCATCACCGCGAAGACTTGTTCAAATACGATGATTTGATAGGCGGCGATGTGTACGTCACCAATGATGTGCCGCATTTCGTCACTGTGCCGACAACCGCAGGAACCGGCAGCGAGGTGGGCAGAAGTGCCATCATTGCCGACGATGAAACCCACCAGAAAAAGATACTTTTTGCCCCTAAACTCTTGGCAAAAATCGTTTTTGCTGACCCGATGTTGACGATGGAGTTACCTGATTTCATCACGGCTGCTACGGGCATGGATGCTTTGACGCACAATATGGAAGCTTTTTTAGCCAAAAATTATCATCCGATTTGCGATGGCATTGCCTTAGAGGGGATGCGCTTAATTCATGAATCGTTGGAAAAAGCTACCAATGACCCCGACTTGGAATCGCGCAGTAAAATGCTTTTAGGCTCAATGATGGGCGCTATTGCTTTTCAAAAAGGCTTGGGTGTTGTTCACTCTTTGGCGCATCCGCTTTCCTCTTTGTTGGATACGCACCATGGTTTAGCCAATGCCGTCAACATTCCTTACGGGATGCAATTTAATATTGCCGGCAACGAAGAAAAATTCAAACGCATGGCTCAGACCTTAGATTTAAAAAGAAAAACGGGCAAAGCGGTGGTTGAATATTTATTTGATTTGAATACCCGCATTAATATTCCTCATAAATTAAGTGCCATTGGCGTTAAACCCGAGCATATCGAAACCCTTGCCGATTTAGCATTTGCCGATTTTGCTCACCCCAATAATCCAAAGCCGGTGAGCAGGGAAGATTTTAAAAAATTATATTTACAAGCCCTTTGATATGTCGCTTAAAATAGGGATTACGCAGTCCGAAACCAATTACGCTAATTATCCGAAATGGATAAAAGGAGAAGAAGATATTGACATCATCGAGCTGTCATACGACCGCAACAATTTGCAAGATGTGGCTCTATGTGATGGCGTGGTGCTGACGGGTGGTGTAGATTCACATCCACAATTTTATTTAGACAATTTTGATTTGGATTACCCCCATGCGCCCGAAGAGTTTGCGGTGCACAGAGATGAGTTTGAATTGGCGGTTTTGGATTTGGTGATGCAGCAAAAAAAGCCGGTTTTAGGTATTTGTCGAGGGCTGCAAGTCATCAATGTTTTTTTCGGTGGTACACTGCATTTGGACATTGGTGAAGGCAATAATTTGACCCATAAAAAAGCCAATAATGTAGATAAAGAACATACTGTTTCAGTAGTGAAAGATTCTCAATTTTATGATATTGTGCGGCACTCAAAAGGTAAGGTCAACAGCGCACATCATCAAGCTATCGAGGTTTTGGGCAAGGGTTTGAAAGCCGCGGCTTTTTCTTCGGAAGACCATTTTATCGAAGCTATTGAAGGGGATAACCCCAGTGAACTATTTCTTATAGCAGTGCAATGGCATCCCGAACGTATGGTAAATCAAGAAAGCCCGTTTACAAAAAATATCCGTAAGGCTTTTTTGGAAGCCAGTAACAAGATTGAATGACGCTTTTGTGGTCTATACGTGTCTGCCGACAAGGCAGGCTGAGGGGGGAGTATTTGATAAAATTACAAAACAACAATAGAAAAATGGCTTTAATAATTAAAAATCCGGCGACCAACGCAGTCATAAAAAAGGTTAAAACGGATACCAAAGCTTCTTTAACTGAAAAAATATCGACTTTAAAAAAAGGTCAAAAAGAGTGGTATGTCACGCCGATTGAAGAACGCGTCAAAATTTTACTTCGGTTTCATGATTTGTTAGAAACCTATAAAGAAGATTTGGCAGCGACACTCACCGCAGAAGTCGGAAAGCCTTTGCAACAATCCCGCAACGAAATCAACGGTGCTAAAACGCGTATTAAATGGTTGTGTGATAATGTCGGCAAGTATTTGCAAGACGACTGGATGGTGGAGCAAGCGGACATGGGTGAGCGGATTGTTTATGAGCCGTTGGGTGTTATTTGCAATATTTCGGCTTGGAATTACCCATACTTGGTCGGCACAAATGTCATCATTCCGGCTTTGTTAGCTGGAAATGCTGTGATGTACAAACCTTCGGAATACGCTACTTTGACCGGTATGCATATTCAAAAGTTACTTTTGAAAGCCGGTGTACCGGCCGATGCCTTTGCTATGGCGGTTGGTGCGGGTAGAGTAGGGGCGGCGTTATTGGAATTGCCTTTTGATGGTTATTTCTTCACCGGTTCTTATAAAACGGGTCATTATATCTATCAAAAAGTAGCGCCTAAAATGGTGCCTTGTCAACTTGAATTAGGCGGAAAAGACCCGCTTTATGTGGCGGATGATGTGGAAAATATTAAAAATGTTGCTATCGGGACGGCTGATGGGGCATTTTATAATAATGGGCAAAGCTGCTGTTCGGTAGAGCGCATCTATGTTCACGAAAAAGTGTATGATGATTATGTCGCTGCTTTTGTTGACGAAGTGGCCTCATGGAAAATCGGCAATCCTACTGATGAGGTATATATCGGCGCATTGACCCGCGAAGCCCAAATAAAAGTCTTGGAACATCAAGTAAAAGAGGCTTTAGACAAGGGCGCCACGTTGTTGTGTGGCGGGAAACGAATAGACCGACTCGGTAACTTTTTTGAACCCACTGTTTTAACCAACGTGACCAACGATATGGCAGTGATGCAGGAAGAATCTTTTGGGCCCATTATAGGCATTATGAAAGTAAGTAACGATGCAGAAGCCACCGCATTGATGAATGATACATCTTACGGATTAACCGCTGCCGTATATTCCTCTTCACAGAAAAGAGCAGAAAATATCCTTTCCAGCATTGATTCCGGCTCCGGATATTGGAATTGTTGCGACCGCGTTTCGCCTGCTTTGCCCTGGAGTGGCAGAAAGCATTCCGGCGTTGGAGCCACTCTTTCACATATCGGCTTACGGGCTTTCACTCAACCCAAGGCTTATCATATGAGAGGAAATTGGGTAAAATCGTCTTGAGAGATGTATGGTGACTGAATAGAAATAGTCGCGTTCCTCTCACTTAAATATCGTGTTTACTCAATTTGCGATACAAAGCCGTGCGGGTCAAACCCAACTCTTTAGCCGCTTTTGTAATATTTCCGTTGTGCTTTTCAATGACTTTGACGATGGTATTTTTTTCAATATGGCTCAATCGCAAATCATTATCCCCTCCCGAGGTTTCGGGATTAGCCCCCCCAGTGTTGAGGGCATTTTCAAGCGGGGAAAAAATCAAATCCTCTGCTTCTACCCTATCGCCCTCACTCATAATCACGGCTCTTTCAATGGCATATTGCAATTCCCGCACATTGCCGGGGAAGTGATAAAGGCGCATTTTATCAAGGGCTTTTTTAGATAATTCTACGTAAGGCTTGCGGTACTTTTCACCGTAAAGGATTGCAAAATGATTGGCTAAAAGCTCAATATCACCAATGCGTTCTTTGAGCGTGGGCAGGTTGATTTCAACTGTATTGATGCGATAAATCAAGTCTTTTCTGAAACGGTTTTCATCCGCTAAGTCTTTCAAAGGCAGATTTGTGGCGCAAATCAAGCGAATATCAATCGGAATAGCTTGATTGGATCCCAATCGAATAACTTGCCGATTTTGTAAAACGGAGAGCAATTTAGCTTGCTGATGAATTGAAATATTGCCTATTTCATCAAGGAAAAGGGTGCCGCCGTTGGCTTCTTCAAATCTGCCTTTGCGGTCTTCTTTGGCGTCCGTGAAAGCTCCTTTTCTATGCCCAAAAAGCTCTGATTCGAACAGTGAATCCGTCAAAGCACCGACATCTACCTTAATAAAAGGCTTATTGTACCGCAAAGATTGTTGGTGAATGGCTTGGGCAATGAGTTCCTTCCCCGTTCCGTTTTCACCCAGAATCAAAACATTGGCATCGGTGGGCGCAATTTTTCTTAATTTTAAAAAAATATCCTGCATCACTGCCGACTCTCCCAAGAGAGATTTTCCAACGATTGAATCTTGCCCACTTTTACCCCCCCCCTCAGTACGAGAAGGGTTTTCGGTCTTTTTTAAAGCCTCTTTTATGGTATCCAGCAATTTTTCGTTGTGCCATGGTTTTACTACAAAATCTGCTGCACCCTCTTTGAGAGAGCGCACCGCCAAATCAATATCGCCATAAGCCGTAATCATGATTACCGCCATTTCAGGGGCAATGGTTTTCACTTTTTTCAACCAAAACAAACCCTCGTTGCCCGTATTGATGCTACTATTGAAATTCATATCCAAAAGAAGCAAATCATACTTGTTTTGACTGAGCAAGTACCGCAAATTTTCAGGATTTTTTTCAGTCACGACCTCCTTAGCTTCGGATTTAAGAAGCAAGCGCACCGCTGTCAAGACATCGGTATCATCGTCTACGATGAGTATGTTGGTGTTTTTTAAAATCATAGTATTGCGGACATTGGTTTTTACATAAAGTACAAAGGTAAAATAACGACATTTTTATTTAAAAATAGTTTCCTCCGATGGGAAATATCGCGAATATTCATTCAAATTCGCAAGTTTCGGGTTGTTGGCGTAGGGCAAACTGGCTAATTTTGCTTTAAATTAAAATAATGATACAGCACAGCCAAATAACAGATGCTGAATTGCGCTTAAAATTAAAGTATAAAAGTATTGTTTTGGGCGGCAATTCAAATTTGAAAATATACGGAACATTGCACTGCAAATCAGGTAAACGCATGAAAAAAACCAATCGGGTTTTCTTTAGTTCTGAAAATGAAGCGATTGAAATGGGATTTAGACCGTGCGGACATTGCATGAAAAGCGCGTATCAAACGTGGAAAACACATCTTTCTAAAATTTAAAAATCAAGACTATGATAGCACAAGTTATAGATTATCACCGCGTAGCAGAAGCCATCGAATATTTAACGGATAATTTTAAAAGTCAACCGGATTTGACGGATGTGGCGCGTCAAGTGCACCTGTCACCGTCCCATTTTCAACGTATTTTTACGGAATGGGCAGGCGTCAGTCCTAAAAAATTTATGCAATATTTGTCTCTCGATTATTTGCGTGAGCGCATTTTTGATACCCAAAACTTGAATCAAGCGGCGGATTTAGTGGGCTTTTCGACCCAATCAAGGGTTTATGACTTGTTTGTGAGTATTGAAGGGGTTACACCGAATGAATATAAAACCTTCGGGCAAGGGCTTGAGATTCAATACGGTTTTCATCAAACCCCTTTTGGTGAATGTTTTATTGCCATGACTGAAAAGGGCATTTGTGCCTTGTCTTTTGTGGATGAAACGAATAAAGAGCAGACATTTCAAACTTT